>NZ_JAUBOZ010000038.1:35766-68197 GCF_036700475.1 Microcoleus sp. T2B6
TGCCTGTTCCACAAAGAATTAATTTCTTCTTGTGGGGAGTAGGGGTTGGGCATCCTGCCCGCCCATAAAAGCCTTATCGATACCACCTTACATCTTGAACCATTCTCAAGAACAGGCAAGATGCCTGTTCCACAAAGAATTAATTTCTTCTTGTGGGGAGTAGGGGTTGGGCATCCTGCCCGCCCATAAAAGCCTTATTGAGAATGGTCAACATCTCAGATACCACCGGACACGATCGTACTATTTATCCCGCTGGGGTAAGACGTAGCCGACTTGCCGCAGGGCGTTGCGAAACTTAGTTTCCTGGGATAATGGAACTGCTAAAGTGCTAGCGCCAGCTAGCTGACAGAATTTTTTGGTACGGGAATCATTGGCAATCAACACTGCTAAATGGGGGTTAGCACATTCGATTAACTTGAAAGTTCCTGCATCTTGCAAACTATTCGATCGTTCTGTAACATCCGTCAAAAATCGCTGTACGGTTTCCGGTAGCGGTTCGATACTTCTTGTCTCTAAAACTTCTTTAAATTCTGCTAGCGGGTATCCGGCTTCAATGGCGGTAAATAGCTTTTGTCGATCGAGTTGCCAGACGACATCTGAAACTTTTTTAGTATAGAGATCGAGGACGATCGCATCTGATGTCGCGATGCCTTCTCCTGCTACAACAATATCTAAGTTGGGCAGTACGCGGAGTGTTTGACGGAACTCAATTGCTGGCGGAGTGTAATTCTGAGTCAATCCCAAACAGTAAGCCCCCAAAGCTGTCAGGCGAAAAGAGATTAAGCCGTCATAGCGACTGAGAAATCTCAAATCGTCCGTACCCCAAAGATCGTCAAAATCGCTGGGTAGGAGGGACGGATCGGCATAGGCAACATCAATTATTCCCAGGGTAGCAACATACTCAAACAACAGGCAGCGCATATATCTTTCTTGCAGAATATGCCAATCGTGACTGCCGGAATATCCTAAGTTACCATACCCAAATTCAGAAATGTAGAGATTGTCGGGATCGCGCGTTACTTCAAACCGATTGCCCGTTGCCAACATATATCTGCTAAATTCGCTAAACAGAACCCATTTACCGACAGGACATTCTGCTAGAATTGAGGCGATCGCCTCTCTCCGCCCCGCCACCGCTGTCATGCCGCGCGCCCCCTTGCCGGTTTGTCCTTTAATCGCATCAATGCGGCGAAATTCATCAAAAGTGTTTGTTTTTAACCAGCGCTTCCATGCTGTCTGTAATCCTTTGGCAGGTGATTCTTGCAAAGCTTTCTGTCCAGCTTTGGTCAAAACTAGCTTTTTGCCCGATAGTTCGGCGAATTTGCTCGCTTGGGCGATCGCGGCCCAAGCAAAGGATTTGATGTTACCAACCTCGTAGAATATATCGCCCTTTTCCACGGTAGCTTGGCGCTGTTCGTCGTTATAAAAATCACCCCCTTGCAATACGGAGGCGATCGCTTTCAGAGTTGCGGCACCAGGTAATGCGGTTTTCTCGCTAACGGCAACTTTGCCCGACTGAATCAGACGCAAAACAGCTTCCAAATCCTTTGGGGCTGTCCGTTCCATTTCACAAGTTGTCAAAGGAAGTTCGTACTCGGATACCTCTCTTTGAGATGTACGAAAGTTAGGTTTTTCTACACGAACCATAAAATTATCTGGCAGTACATCCCCAACCAGATTTAAGGAAATTCCTTGAGGTTTTGGCACAAACTTCAGCAATTTTTCTTCCAGATCGTAGGGTATCGCAGTGCCGTAGAAGAACAAGGATAGTAGGGAGGGTTCTCGGTTGTATCCATAGCGATCGCTTGTTCCCCAGTCTGGTTGTTGTCCGTATTTCGCCATAAATACATCGGCATCATAGCCACCACCTGACCCATGTATAACTTCCGCTACGGCCGCTTTTTGCAGGTCGTCTAATTGCGCCCAAACTTGCTTAAGTTTTTCTCCCTGCATTTGCTGTTTAATCCCAGCAACCAGGTCAGCTTTGCGGGTTAATTTACGATCGCCCGACAACAGTGCATTCAGCTTTTTTAAATCTTCAACAATTATTCCTTCGAGTGCCTCTTGGAGGGTAGGAACATCATCTATGGTTTGGTAACGCGGCATAATTTTTGGCAATTCGCCTGCTGCAAAATTGTTTGTGCTACCAAATATAACAACTTTCCCCGATTTGTAATTTGAATTTTTGTTACAAAAATCAGAACCCTGGTTTAATATTTATTGTTAAACAGGCAAATCTTATCTAATAAAGTCCAAAATGGGCAAACTCAAAAACTTGGGATTACACAACTACTCTTCTTCACAAATTTAGGGAAAAACCTTAATTTAAAATTTTAGTTTTGAGATTTAACTCAGAGTGTGAGATAATTATTTACAATCGTGACTTGTATTTTACTGAGTCCGCCGGCGCGCGGTAAAACAGCAGTGACAGTCAGCAGCGTTTAAAAAAAATCTCAATTCCCAATCATCACAAACAAGGCGATATGAGCGAACACCCAACCATCAGCTACCGCACAGAAAGCGACTCAATGGGAGACAAACAAATCCCATCTAATGTCTACTACGGCATCCAAACTCTAAGGGCTATTGAAAATTTCCCGATTAGTGGCATTAAGCCTTTATCAACATACGTTGATGCTTGTGTTTTAATTAAGAAAGCAACGGCGATCGCCAATGGCGAACTCGGCTGCATTCCCCAAGACATCAGTCAAGCAATTGTCCAAGCAGCAGATGAAATCCTAGCTGGCAAATTGCGCGATCAATTTGTAGTTGATGTCTACCAAGCCGGCGCCGGAACTTCTCACCACATGAATGTTAATGAAGTTCTTTCAAATCGCGCTTTGGAAATTATGGGCGAGGAAAAAGGCAATTACAAGCGCGTGAGTCCCAACGATCATGTAAACTACGGTCAATCGACAAATGATGTGATTCCGACGGCGATTCGGATCGGCGGATTGTTGGCCTTAGAAAAAACTCTGTTTCCGGCTTTGTCGGAGGCCGTAGTCGCCCTAGAAAACAAAGCAGAAGAATTCAAAGATATCGTTAAATCCGGCCGCACTCATATGCAAGATGCCGTACCAGTTCGACTCGGCGATACCTTCGGCGCTTGGGCGCAAATTCTCAGAGAACATACCTTGAGAATTGACAGGGCATCCGATGATTTGACCTCCCTGGGATTGGGGGGAAGTGCCGCAGGAACAGGCTTAAATACTCACCCTGAATACTGTCAAAAAGTTGCGGAAATTCTCTCCGAATTAATTGACCACCCCCTGAAACCAGCAAGGCATTTAATGGCAGCTATGCAGAGTATGGCACCGTTTGTAAATGTCTCCGGTGCACTGCGAAATCTCGCTCAGGATTGCGTTAAAATGTCCCACGACTTGCGTTTGATGGACTCCGGGCCAAAAACGGGTTTGAAAGAAATTCAACTGCCTCCTGTGCAACCGGGTTCGTCAATTATGCCGGGAAAATACAATCCTGTGATGGCAGAAATGACATCGATGGTTTGTTTTCAAGTTATGGGTTACGATAGCGCGATCGCCCTGGCAGCCCAAGCAGGACAATTAGAATTGAACGTGATGATGCCCCTGATTGCCTACAATCTCATTCACAGCATCGAAATTTTGGGCAATACCATCAGCGCGTTGACTACACAATGCCTCGCCAAAATTGAAGCTAAGGGCGATCGGTGTCTCGCTTATGCTGAAGGTAGTCTCGCCCTCGTTACCGCCCTCAACACTCACATCGGCTATCTCAACGCCGCCGCTGTCGCCAAAGAATCTCTAGAAACCGGCAAATCTTTGCGACAAATTGTGCTAGAACGGGGTTTAATGAGTGCAGAAGACTTGGCAAAAGTTCTAGATTTAGAGAAAATGAGTGCGATGCCAACATCTTCTGCTAACGTATAGGATCTCGCAGGAATCAGCTAGAAACTAGAAGGCTGAACTCGATTTAATTCTGCCTTCTGCCTTCTGAGTTCTGCCCGATCGCTGTCACAGGTGAAAGTTAAACAATTCAGAATTCATTTTTTTTACATTTAATTCTGAATTTTTTTTATAGTCTAAAGTTGGGGAGCAAAAATTATGCGCGCAGGTTCTTTTGCCAAATTAACTCAAGATAAAGAGAACACAACTCAAGTGACATTTCATTATGTGGAAGGTCAGGCTGAAACTTTCACTATTCCGATCCCTGCACAAGAATTCCAAGAGGAAGTGCTGCATTTGTTAAATCAACCTTGGTTGACTTTCCATTTAGCCGATCAAACGGTTTTTATCTGCACAGCCAGGGTGGTAAAAGTAGAAGTAAAACCTGCTATCCCTGAACTGCAAGGTCAAGGAATATTCTCTAACTCGCTGCGAGTTAGTACGATGCAGCGGGCGGCAGTTGGTAGATTGCCAACGAATAGTTAGGGTTCATTTGTATTGAGATTATTCTTGGTAACGCAGGCGCAGATCACCCTGCTTATGGTTTTATGTGCCTGTGTTACACTGAGATTATTCCCGATCGATAACCAATTACAAATTAATTCATAATTATGTCTGCTGTTAGTTTAATTCGTGCCAATTCATACGATCGCCAAATCTTGCAAAAATCTTTAGAAAGTTTGCTGGCACCCTTGGGCGGAATCTCGGCTTTTGTCAAATCGGGCGATCGGGTTTTACTCAAACCCAATCTCCTCACCGGTTCTCGCCCTACAAAAGAATGTGTCACCCGCCCCGAATTGGTTTACTGCGTGGCGAAAATGGTCATTGAAGCGGGAGGAAAACCCTTTTTAGGTGATAGTCCAGCTTTTGGCAGCGCGATGGGTGTAGCCAAAGCCAACGGTTATTTGCCACTGTTGGAAGAACTGAATTTGCCAGTAGTTGAGTTTCAAGGAAAACGCTATGAAACTGTCAGCGAAGATTTCAATCATCTGCGAATTTGCAAAGAAGCAATGGAAGCGGATGTAGTGATTAATTTGCCCAAACTCAAATCTCACGTTCAATTAACCGTGACAATGGGCGTGAAAAATTTGTTCGGCTGCGTCCCTGGTAAAATGAAGGCTTGGTGGCACATGGAAGCTGGCAAAGATAGCGCCAGATTCGGTGAAATGCTGGTTGAAACTGCCAGGGCAATTAACCCTAATTTGACGATTTTGGATGGCATTATCGGCCACGAAGGTAACGGGCCAAGCGGCGGGGAACCTAAGTTTTTGGGAATTTTGGCGGCCTCTGATGATGTGTTTGCTTTGGACAGAACTTTAGTTGAAATTATTAATGCTGATCCGGCTGCGGTTCCCACTGTAGCTGCGGCGATGAGATTGGGGCTTTGCTCGAATTTGGAGGATCTTGATTTTCCGCTTTTGCAGCCGGAAAATCTCAAGGTTTTGGATTGGAAGTTGCCGGAAAATATGATGCCAATAGACTTTGGTATGCCGCGGGTGATTAAGTCTACTTTCAGGCATTTTTATATCCGGTTTATCAAAGAACGGATCGGGGCTTACGCCGATCGATAGGAGACCTTGGCGACCTATACATAAAAATCCCTGCTTGTCAATCAGCTATTGTGATGAAGATTAAAGAAAAGTTTGGCTTCCCAACTCAACTGGGAGCTAAATTTTTATGTCAAGGCATCGTAGCGGGCGCAACATTTGCGTCCACCGATATATGAAATCGCAAATTTTATACTTCGCTTTTGCAATAAAATAAATAATATTACTTAGGTATGAAGGCAATAAAGCTTTTATTTATCTCGATCGCAGCCGACATCGCTACCCAGTTTTATAACTTAATTTATACTTTAATTATTGCTGAATTCCTAAATATAGGAAAACTTACTCACCGCCCGATCGCGGAATGTGTAGTTTTTTATTACACGTGACAAAGCAAGCTAAATGCGTTAGCTTAAATGCGATGTAAGCTGAAAACCACCCCGCAGCAATCCTGTTTCCGAAACCTAATAATTTTGGGGCCGTCATCCGCTGTATTTCAGATTCCGCAATGGTCACTGGCACATAATTTATTTCCGGATTTGAAATCCAACATCAGTGGTTATTAGTACATCAAGTACCTAAATAATGAAAACTAAAATGCCAAGTCAAAATTGCTTAAGTCCTACCGTCGTCTGTCCGATATCGGGACAGAATATGAAACCGTGGCTATTGATACCCGGTGATTGGCGCAGACCTGCAAACAAAGAATCCTTTCAATTGTACTGGTGCGAAAAGTCACAACTTGGATGCATTCATCCTTTACCCGAACTCAACAAAATCGCCAGTTTCTACGAGATTGACGACTACTATACTCATCATATAGACTCTACAGGTTCCGAGTCTTCCTCTTCTATTTCCTTCTGGGATAAATTACGCACGCATCTAGCTTGGCGTTTCGATCGCGGAGTAGATGTCACAAGTCAATGGTGGAAGCAACAGTTCGGGACTGCTTCCTGCTCGATCTTAGAAATCGGTTGCGCCAACGGGTACCTGCTGCAAGAACTGCAAGCACATGG
The DNA here is from genome assembly GCF_036700475.1 of Microcoleus sp. T2B6. Taxonomy (NCBI): domain Bacteria; kingdom Bacillati; phylum Cyanobacteriota; class Cyanophyceae; order Oscillatoriales; family Microcoleaceae; genus Microcoleus; species Microcoleus sp. T2B6. The sequence continues at coordinate 42,253 of NZ_JAUBOZ010000038.1, forward strand.
TCACAAAGTCTGGGGCGTAGAACCCGATCGACAAGCTTTGGTTTTGGCCGAGCAGCGAGGTCTTGATGTATTTTATGGTACTGCTGAATCTTTGCCCCCGGAAGTCACGTCTAGACAGTACGACATGATTGTGATGAACCACGTACTCGAACATACCAGAGATCCTTTACTTGCACTCCGCAATGCCATGCAGTTGCTCGTGGATGGCGGCAAATTGGTGATGGAAGTACCAAATAACTCTTGTATTGGGCTGAAGTCATCAGGGATTGCATGGATGCATCTAGATGTACCAAGGCATTTGTATTTCTTCACACCGCAGAGCTTCCGCGCTATCTGTGAAAAAGTGGGATTTGAGATAATTTCTACCCAGTTTAATGGCTACTATCGCCAATTTGCCAACAGTTGGATCGATGATGAAAGAAAAATTTTGAGTGTGTTGGATTCAATGGAATCCCCTCGGATGGTAAAGCCTAAAGAAAACAGTAAGGCCCAAGCTTGGAATCTACTGCTGAAAACAATTTTTGCGGCTGATGAAAACAAGTACGATTCGATCCGGATTGTAGCCCAAAAGCCATAGCAAGAGCGAGGTAAGGGCAATAAACTTTTGGTTTTGTATCCAGTTTGGTTACCGAAAAACTGGGTCTAAAGCCCCGTCCTTCGTTTGACGGCTTTTCCTCTTTAAGTTTATCAATCCAGCCCTCTATAAGTTGGGTCATTGTTTTTTCTTTCTGTTTGGCAATTCTCCGCAGCTTCTCTAGCCGACTCACGGCAATGCGAATACTTAATCTTTCTCTGGTCATTTAGCTACCCAATTGCCACCCTATTATGTTATCGGAGTAAGCATGAAAGCAAGATATCAGTACCGTTTCTATCCAACAAGCCAACAGCAGCAGAGCTTAGCTCAGTTGTTCGGTTGCGTTCGTGTTGTGTATAACGATGCTCTTGCAATCTGCAAACAATCTCAAAAGAAGCCTAAATCGGCTGAACTCCAAAAGATTGTTATCACTCAGGCAAAAAAGACTGAGGAAAGAGCTTGGTTAGGCGAAGTCTCTGCAATTCCATTGCAACAGTCAGTGGCCGACTTAGAAGCAGCATTCAAAAACTTTTTTGAGTCTTGCAAGAGCAAAAGAAAAGGACGCAAAGTCGGCTATCCTAAGTTCAAAAAGCGCACAAACAGCCAGTCTGCAAGGTTGACTCGCGGAGGTTTCTCAATCAAAGGAGATGGAGTTTATCTAGCCAAGATCGGTATTGTTAAACCAATCTGGTCGAGGGAGCTACCCTCCGAGCCCAGTTCGGTCACGGTAATCAAAGACTGTGCGAACCGCTATTTACTCAGCTTTGTCGTAGAAATTCAACCCAATCGAGTTGATGCCAAGAACCAAAGTATCGGCATCGATTTGGGAATTAAAACTTTTGCGGTAATGAGTGATGGAACATCAGCCCAAAGTCCCAGTTACAAAAAGTTAGACCGAAAAATCCGCAAGCTGCAACGCAAGTTAGCCCGCCAGCCCAAAGACTCAAAGCGCCGGAACAAAACCCGCATTCAGATTGCCAAGCTCCACAATCAGATTGCTGATACTCGCAAGGATTTTTTGCACAAACTATCTACCAAGGTTGTCAGTGAAAACCAAACCATTGTCTTGGAAGATTTAAACGTGTCTGGCATGGTCAAAAACCGCAAAATTGCTAGGGCAATTAGTCTACAGGGATGGAGAGAATTTCGGGTATTGTGCGAGGCTAAATCTGAAAAGTTTGGGCGTGAGTTCGTAATTATTAGTCGATGGGAACCTACAAGCCAAACTTGCTCTGATTGCGGATATAAATGGGGAAAAATTGATTGGTCTGTGCGTTCTATACTTTGCTTAAATTGCGGTACAGAACACTACCGAGATGAAAACGCTTCGGTAAATATAGAAAAAGTCGGCCTGGGGCATCGGCACGACTCTAAATGTACGTCGAGACAGAGTAAGACTACCGGGCGTAGCGTCCGTCAATGAAGCGTAAAGAATCCCCACGCCTTCAGGCTGGGGAGTATGTCAAACAGTCACAATACTTTTGCGCTCCCTGCAATAATCCCCAATGCCAGGAGTTCGCTCAAACAAAATGCGGCTATTGACCCAGAAATCCACCTGACTCGATCGAGACTGACGCACAAACTTTGTATGTAAGGTGTGCAGTCGGCAGCTTACCACATAGATAAGGTAAAAAGTGTTTTCTGGCGTAATATCCTTTCCGGTGGCATCGGAATAATATATTTGGATCGTGTCAGTGGGAGCTTAAGAGATCGCTACCCAAATCGCGAGTTCTTAAGCTCCCACTATAATTCGGATGCCACCGGATTTGATATAAATTTTATTGAAAATGCTATCGCAGTTGCACCTCAAAACGATTAGTTACGATGTGTTTGCTTTTTAAATTTTTTCTTGTGATCACCCATAATTCACCAAAAACTTTTAAATTTCAACCATATAATACTTCTTCTACAGGCGGCGTGGCGTCTGTGGGGTCGAACTGTTTGATTTTCAAAGCTTGTAGCAAAAACAGCCAGATATAAAGCGGATTCAAAAAAACATACCGCTGCCAAAGGCGCCGAGGTTCCTTCATCATCCGAAACAGCCATTCCAAACCTATTTTAGATAAAAAGTCAGGAGATTTAGCCAAATTACCCGCATGAAAATCGTAAGCAGCACCTACAGCAATCAATGGCATTGATAAGTCGTCCCGGTATTCGTAAGCCCAGACTTCTTGCCGGGGACACCCCAAACCGACAAAAGTAATTGCTGCACCGCTGTTGCGAATTTGCTGTGCAATTTCTTGTTTCTCTTGGGGCGACACGTGCCTAAATTTAGAAGGCTGAGTTCCAGCAATAATTAACTTGGGAAAACGCTGGCAGAGATTGCGAGATAAAGCTTCCAGTACAGAAGCTTGAGATCCGTACAAATAGATAGGTAATCCTTCTTCTGCCGCACGTTCGCAAATTTGTAACATCGCATTCGGCCCGCAAACTCGATCGGGCAATTCCGTATGGTATAGCCAGTTTAACGCCCACCTGACAGGCTGTCCGTCTGGCAATACTAAGTCCATGTGATTAATCCGATAACGATGAGTGCTGTCGAGAACCCCAGTCATTACCCCATGAACCGCGAGAGCAGAAACTGACATTGGTTTTCCGGCGCTGGCTGCCGCAATAATTTTGCTAACAGCCGCTTCATAATTAACGGCATTTACTAATATGCCGAGTACATTCTTTTTCCCTTTATCAATCATGGAACACCTCTTTAAACCAACGCTCGCGGTTACACTCATAAATCTCCCCTAAGATTTGTTTGATCTTGTATTCTTCAATCGTTTACCGCAATTCTCAGCACATTCTTTTTGCCCCGCTCACTCATTGGCATCCTCTTTCAGCCAACGCTCGCGGTTACATTCATAAATCTCCTGTAAGATTTGTTTAACGTTATATTTCATTTTCCAGTTGGGATAGTGACTGGAAAATTTGGAATTGTCGCTAATCCACCAAATGTGATCGCCCATGCGATTCCCTTCAGCATAAGTCCAATTAAACTTGCGTTCTGCAATTGCCTCGCACATCTGGATAGCTTCTAACATCGAACAATTGCTGTACCTGCCTCCTCCTGTGTTATAAACTTGGGCGCTTTTGGGAGCTTTATAAAATTCATAAAATGCCGAAATTAAATCCGCGCTATGAATGTTATCGCGAACTTGCTTGCCTTTGTAGCCAAACACGGTGTAAGGAGTTCCCGTGACAGCACACTTCATCAAGTAGGCTAGAAAGCCGTGCAATTGAGCTCCTGAGTGATTTGGCCCCGTCAAACAGCCGCCACGAAAACAAGCGGTGTTCATATCAAAATATCGACCGTATTCTTGGACTAAAATGTCAGCAGCTACCTTAGAAGCACCAAACAAACTGTGCAGGCACTGATCGATTGACATATCTTCCCGAATGCCACTTTCGTAAGTATGGCCGGGTTCAATTTCCCACCTGTGTTCTAATTCAATTAAAGGCAAACTGTTAGGCGTATCGCCGTATACTTTATTGGTAGAAGTGAAAATGAAAACCGCTTTAGGACAGTACAAGCGAGTTACTTCTAGAAGATTGAGAGTGCCGTTGGCATTGACGGTAAAGTCTATTTTCGGAGCACGGGAAGCCCAATCATGGCTGGGCTGAGCTGCTGTGTGAATTACTAATTCGATCGACTCGCCGTACCGCTGAAAGATATTGGTAATCGCTTCATAGTCGCGAATGTCCACATCTAAGTGATAATACTTGGTACCCAAAGACTTTTCGAGCAGTTGCCGGTTCCAGTTTGTAGAACCATCAGCACCAAAAAAGAACTGGCGCATATTATTGTCGATCCCAACTATATCTAAGCCTTGTTTGGCAAAGAACTGACACGCCTCAGAGCCAATTAAACCCGCCGAGCCAGTAATGATTGCAACGCCCACGTTTCACCGCCTGAAAAAATATAGTTTTCTTTGTTTTGCCCGATCGAACCCATCAGAAGTTATCCTGATTTTCTATAGACTATATCTTCGCACAATTGAGCAAAGAATTCGCCTTTAACATCCCAATCATATACTTCCCGGACGTGATTGCGACCTGCTTCACCCAAGCGCGATCGCAACTCTGCATCGCCGGCTAAATTAGCGATCGCCTCAGCTAGACCCTGCACTGCCTGTTCTGGATTGTAACCAGGTACTTTTATCCCCGTTTGCGCCGTCACTTGAGTAGCAGGCCCTCCCAGGTCCAAGCAGATGATGGGGCGCCCCGCCGCCATCCCCTCCAAGCAAGTCCAGCCACCTGAATCGTGCAAGCTAGGGTGAATAAGTACATGAGACTCCCCTAGCTTACTCAAAGTTTCCTCGCGTGGCAGCCTCCCCCACAACTTAACTTGAGAGGCAATGCCCAATTCTTCCGCTAGAGACTGAAGGCGAGCGCGTTCCGGGCCATCCCCCAGCAGCCAATATTCGGCATTCGGCAAGTTAGCTTGGGCAAATGCCCGCAACGCAAGGTGATAGCCCTTCCAGTGCAGCAGCCGCCCCATACTGATGAACCTGATCGGGGAAAGCCCTGGCATCTGGCACTCTCCCAGCCTCGCCATCTCTTCCTTCGACAGACACGCCTCGGAAAGCACCTGCACCTTTTTAGCACCCATCGCCCGCACCCGCTTCGCCGTGTCCTCCGTTGTCGCAAAAGCTAAGACACTTCGCCTAGCCGTCATCCTGGCAAAGGGATCGCTTTCGCCGAGCCGCTGTCCCCAATCTCGCGCCGTTTCGTAAAGTTTTGCCTTAAAGCTAAAATCAGCCCAAAAAGGTTTCGGGGCTGCTTCGCCACCGCCCACAGGCCCCCAAATAAAAGGAATAGGCAGCAGCGAGATGAAGCTGGGCGACCAAAATTTAACGTAGGTGACGTGGCGGGCGATATCGAAATTAATTTGGCGGTGGAGCTGGCGCGCCTCTAAATAAGCCAAAATTTGCCACAGGTAATAGTGCAATTGCAGCCCTCCCTGTCTACCTTTAAAGTTTTCGCTCCAGCCGAAAGGCTCAATGTAGACAAAGTGCAGGTTAGGGTTCGGGTACGTGGCCAGGAAGGCTTCAATAGCGGTACGGTAAAAGGTGCGAGTTAGTACCCAAACTTCTTGATGCTTGGCGGCTTCTACCACCGCATTCCAGCCCACTCCTTCCTCAGATCCTTGTCCGGGTTCGCAGGCAAAGGCAGATAAAAGAATTTTCATCAACTTTTCTCCAATACTAGCGAAGTCACATCTGCTATTAATTTCGCAGCATTTTCGGGTGTATGTTCAGCGATCAGTTGCTGGGATTTTTTGCCCATGATCGCTAACTTTTCTGGGCAATCAATCAAGTCCCGCATCGCGTTTGCAATACCTTCCGACTGATAGGGATCAAAAATATAACCATTTTCACCTTCAACGATCATTTCGCAAGCCCCAGCCCATTTTGAACACAAAACCGGCTTACCAAATGCCATCGCTTCTAGCACCACCATTCCCCAAGTATCTTCTAACGTAGGAAAAACAAACACATCAGCTTCTAGAAAATAAGAGCCCAAGTATCCGTATTCTATCCACCCTGTCCAAACAATTTGTTTTTCTAAACCCCATTCTTTTGTAAGTGCTTCTAGTTCCGATCGCTGTTCCCCGTCTCCAACGATAATGACTGTGTAATTCGAGTATCCCTTGCTTTGCAAAATTCTGCAAGCTTCTAACAGATTCTTAATCCCTTTGCGGGAAATTACTTGACCCACGCACAGAAAAATTGGGTGGGGGAATGACAAGGAGATAGACTTATTATTTTCTAACTTTTGTACCAAAGCTTTAGCATCAGGAACCATGTAAGGTTGAGCAAAGATATTACTTTCGGCAGCCCCAATCACTTCTACCAAATATTCTTTACCTCGGCGACTATTAGAAACAAAGGTATCAGCAAATTTACCCATCCAGCGTCGAATCGTCGATCGCACCTTAGAATCTCGAAAGTCTACATTCGGGGAACTACTTTCATAAACTAAAACCAATTGCCATTTCCCTATAGGCTTAAAGATTATAGCTACCAATGTCCAGATCGAAAATCCACTAGCAAAAATGACCTGGGGCTTGAATTGCAAAAGAGGAAAAATAATCCCCGGAGTAGCCTTAATATAACCACGACTGTACCCAGTTTCTATCTTTTGGGTGGTGATGAATTCAGTATCTCCCACAACTTCGACTACTTCTGTACCAGGAGCTTCCGGATCGTAGCGAGGCCAGAGGCGACCTGTATAAAAAATCGTGTTCGGAATCAGTTTTTTGAGCTCATGCAAAACCGGCGGCCAATAGGCCCCAAATTCTGCCGAAGGAACGAGCCAAGCAATGCGGAGTTCATTTCTATCAACCATCCTATTCACCTTGAGTTTTGTTTTTAGTCAATCCCAGCTTACTCAACACTGAAAGCCAAACTAACCTTCGATAAGGTAGCAGCCAATAAATTGGCCACAACAAGCCACCATGCCGCTGAGTAAATACTTTCCACTCTTGAGCCGGTTGCAGGGTAGTATCTTTGAAGGATAAACCTTTCGGTTTGCTCATTTTCTCCAATCCTTCGCTTAAATTCTCAGCAGCCGTTTTGGTCACCTGGGGGTTGAGGGAACAAGTTCCTAAATGACCGGGAGCAATCCACACTGTACATCCTTTCTGTCTCGCTCGTAAACCATAATCCCAATCCCCAATATAATGGACAAAAGCCGGATCGAGGTTGCCGACAATTTGCACAACACTGCGGGGAACTAATACGCAGTTGCCGTGCATAGTATCGCAAATCAGAGGCTCTTTTGTTGGTTCTAAGACACCATATCGGAAGGGGTGCAAAGGGTTATTTCGCACCATACCGCCGTATGTTGTTTGACCAGTTTCTGGGTCGCAGGTAGAACCGCCAACGATGGCTTTTGTTTCTCCTTTTTCTGATAATTTGTGACAGGTTTCTAGCAAGACAGTTACTGTTTGTGGGTAAATAATAGTGTCATCATTTAACCAGAGGTAGTAGTCTGGATCATCTTTCATTGCTTCGCTGAAAGCCCCACGCATTCCCCCGTTCCAAAATAAGTTCCCATCGCCGGAAAAAATCTTGACTTGAGGATAGATTTGACGAACTGCCTCGCTGGTGCCGTCCGTGCTGGCGTCATCGACTAAATAGGCTAAAATATCAACATCGGCTGGAAGTACCTGTTTAAAAAGGGCCTCTAGGCAAGCCAATGTTTTTTGTTTGCGATTGAAGCAAGTTAAAAGGGTGGCGATTTTAGTACGGTTCATTGTTCCCAATTGTGCAGCTTTTAGCGATAGCCAGGTAAAATTTACTACGTAAAATCAGATTTTTACTTTGGAGTTGACACAACATCGTTAAAAATAGACAAATAGCGATTTGCTTGTATGTCTAAGGTAAATTCTTTTTCCACTTTCTGGCGGGCGCGAGTACAGAGTTTTTGATGCCTATCGGGATCTTCTAAAACCCAAGCAATTCCTCGCGCTAAGTCTTCTGTTTCATAGGGTTGAGCTAAATAGCCATTTGAGCAGTGTTCGATCATATCGGGCAGTCCCCCAATATTAAATGCGGCGCAGGGGATGCCACAACCAAGGGCTTCCATGACTGTATTTGGCAAGTTATCTATCACGGAAGGGGCGACAAAAATATCTGCTGCTGCATAAACAGTGGCTAGGGAAATATCATCTGCGAGTCTCCCCAAATAGTGAGTTTTAAAACCAAGTTCAACGGGATTTTCGGGTTCAGAAGATCCAAAAACCACCAACTCTATCCGATCTTTCCAGCCTGATTTACTGAGGCTTTGTAAAGCCGGTACGAGCAAGTTAAATCCTTTCCAGCGATCGCCCGTTCCACCTGCACTTCCAAACAGTACAATTTGTTTATCTTGAGGTAAATTCAGAATTTCTCGCGCCCATTGACGATTTATGGGTTTATACTTTTGAGTATTGATGCCATAAGGAATTACTTCAACTCTAAAATCTTTGAATAAAGAACTAGAATTAGCGCATTTAGCTAACCAAATACTAGGGCTAACCAGAGTTAGGTTAAGATTTTTCCAAGCTTTAGCTTTCCGCTGCCACACCCAGCGTGACAGATCCGACTCTTTCTTACTGTGAAGTTGCGGACAGCTACCACAAGATTGAGTGTAGCGATCGCAATCTTCACTGTAGTGACATCCACCTGTAAAAGGCCACATATCGTGCAGCGTCCAGACTAAGGGTTGATTAAACCTCGGCATACTCTCTACTTGTAAATAACCCCCACAAACCCAGTGTAAATTAATAATATCAGGCTTGATTTGGGAAATTTGGACATCTAGAGAATCTGGAAACCATTCTGTAGAAAAAATAACAGGCCTTCTCTCAGGGTAAAGTCGCAATGGCGAGTTATATAAAGTTGAAATAATCTTGTCCAACTTATTTGTAATACTATTCTGTGACGAAATTACACTTGGATCGCCACTACTCTTATTTTTTACCAGCATTTGCGAAGACACACCAATCCCCTGGAAACCTTGATGCAGTCGATAAGCGGCGCGGGCAGCCCCCCCTTCACTATCAGAACTATTGAGAAGTACAACCTTCATTTCCCCTGCCTCTCCTCTAAATTTCTAGCTGACTTGGCCTGATTTTTTCAAAAGTTTATTGACTTTTTTTTGCACCTTCCTTAGCAATGGCGGATCGTAATCAAATAAAGTTTTTTGTGTAAAATTATCTGCTTGCGTATCCCTAATTGCAAAAGGCGGGTGTTTCATCGGAAATGTTATAGCTTCTACAGGCATATTACTGTAAGGACTGTTGACATCCTCCGTATTAGTTCCCTCTACACCATGTCCGATATTAGAAGCTAAATTAACATTGGCAAGAATATTAATACCATTTTGAATGAAACTAGCAAATGTCCACTGATAAGCCCAACTATGTAATTTTCTTTCATAACAAAGCTGAAAAATATTTGTCCAAACTTTTACAGCATTGGAGTCTCCCAGTACATCTATCAAAAAATTACCATCACGAATTTCTGGCCACAGCTTCATATCTAAATCATAGTGCTGCCAAGCTCGCCTCCAACTCGCCCAAGTCCAGCAGTGATTGTAGCGAGAAAAGTAGTAACTATAATCAGTTCTTTTCCTGCCAAACTGAACATTTTGACCAGATATTGACAGAATCCGCTGATCGTCTCGGTAACGATCGAGCAATTCTTCAGCGAAGCGGAAAAATGTAGGATGAGGGAGACAGTCATCCTCCAGAATAATTGCCTCTTCAACCGTATCAAACACCCAATTCATACCGCTAGAAACTCGCAGCCGACAACCGAGATTTACGTCGGCGTAATTTTTCAAAACTTCGCAGTCCCAATCTACTTGGTCAATAATAGCTCTAGCGGCAGCACATTCTCGATCTTCTCCAGGCCTATCTGGACGCGGGCCGTCAGCAATTACTAGCAATTTGGGTGGTTTGGCCTGACGAATTGCCTCAAATACTTTAGCCGTTGTATCTGGACGTTTGAAGATGATAAAAGCGACAGGTGTTTGGATTTGGTAATTGGACATTTCTTGAACTCTATTTAATTGTTTTAATTATACTACGCTTTCCACAATCGTCTATAGGGTATTGTTATTTGGCTTCCGGGGATCTTTGACTTGGGCTATGGTTGCCTACCAGTAGCCCATCAAGCCAAAAAACTTAGCCGTCTCAGTCCCTACATCGTCTCTTCTGTGAGCGTCCAACTTCTATCCTAGTCCTGATCTCCGGCTGCCTTACGGTTGTCTAATCTTAAATTTTGAATTGCTTGCCCTTCATCCACCGTAATTACTACTGGTTGTGATACAATCAGCCCAGGAGGCATAACTGCAAGAGTTAGCTCTGGTTAGGAATAGAGATGCTAACATAAATATATAGCAGTCGCCATGATGATTAGGATTTTTTTTTGACAACTTACGGATACCTGTCCTAATCACCTTGGCGGTTGCTATACATATCAACAGCGTTTATACTTCTGCTTTATACACAAGGCCGAAGTCAGTCTCCCAACCGTAATTAATAAGCTTTTTAGGAGGAATTTCATGAGTATAGTCTGCCCACTTAGCGAAAGCTTAAATGTAACTTTGATTGAACAAATCAAGGCAAGTGACTTAATAAAAATGTACAACAAATTCCTCTAATCGGATATCTCAAAGGAATTTGGTGATGTCAAAAAAATTGGATATTATCATTGTATAGACTCAGATCTGAGATTTTTTTATCCGATGGTAACAGGTTCCGAAAAATTTTACGAACACTTGCAGAACCTTGAATGGTACTACATGGATGAGAAAGATGAGTATGATTATGCGAAGAATTTTATAAAAGAATCAGATTTAGTTCTGGAAATTGGTTGTGGTAAAGGCGCTTTTGCCCAGAAAATATCCACTAAAAAATACGTAGGCCTTGAATTTAGTCGAAAAGCGAAAGAAATTGCTTTTAGCAAGGGAATTCTAATTGAGAATGAATCGATTCAGTCACATTCGGTTGCCCACCCTGCAACATATGATGTTGTTTGTGCATTTCAAGTTCTGGAACATGTTTCAGAAATACGTTCATTTATAGAATCAAGTATTAAGGCACTTAAACCTGGTGGTTTATTAATTTATTCAATTCCCAGCGCGGACTCATTTCTATCTATTATCACCAATCACATTTTCAATATGCCACCACACCACGTGAGCTTTTGGTCAGATAAGTGCCTGAAACATATAGCTGAGATATTTGGAATGAAGATAGTAAATATTGAGCATGAAAAATTAGCCGATATTCACAAAGTATGGTGGGCCTCCTCTATCATTTTAGAGAGTCTGAGGAATTGGCTTGGTGTTCAAAGTGACTTGGTAGATATGTCACTGAAGTACAAGGTATTAAAAAAAATTTCGTTATTGACAGGTGAAGTTCTGGCCAAAGGACTGATTAATCCCAAAGTTTTGCCTGAAGGACACTCGGTAACTGTTGTGTATCAGAAACCAGAGCTTATATAGGCATTGTTCTAAAAACATAGCTTCTCCTTAAAAAACACTTTTCTAGAAAACTTGTACCACGAGTGCTTTAGCAAAAAAGTGTGAAATTGATAAGATAAGTTCCTGAGCCCGCCTTAACATTTTGCTTCTTTCTCTTTTCTACTACTCTTGAATATCTAAATTAACAACATCGGCAGTCATCTGGTATTTAAAATTAAACCACTTCTGAATCATCACAGCCGCTATGAATGCCAGTGTATCATTGCTAGTCTTATAGGGCAAAAATCTATAACGAAAACTAGCCATTCTCGGGTCACTTTCTTGGTATAAAACATCCTGGGCAAAGTTCCCCCACCGCTCATCTATCAAATCTATTGTCATACCAGCATGAGCCGAAGGTAGCAACATATTAGAGCCATGAAGACCAATTACTAAGCGGCTTTGTGAATAAACGCGGCATATTTCCTTTTCTATTTCTTCATTAAAACTCTCCACTCTGTAATCTTCAATCCATTCTGGAAACTTGGTTTTTTTCCCCAAACCAGCTACTGCAAATTTGGCTTCTGGTACTTGCAACCTGATTTTCTCAAATAACTTCTGAATTTTTAAGTTTTGCAAGGGCAATGCCCTTTCTCGTTGATTTAGCTTTTTCAGAATTCGGAACAGCAAACCGTTAACTAATAAACGATCTTCCCGCCAAATAAACGTAATTCGGGTTTCTGGTTCCTCAAATTTGTGTTTGGGAACTCTAGTAAACCGCGTGATGTCGAACTGACTGGGATGAGAATGGGCTTCGCTGACATAAATTTCATCAAAGCGTTTAGTTTCTTCCTCTACAAACTCGGCGAAACTCGGATAGTAAGTTTGACCATTTTTTAAAGAAATAGGTACTGTCCAGACTTCGGCAACTTCATCAGGAACCATCCACCTTAGAAACTTAGGAACTATCACAACTAACCCGCAGTCTGAGTTGCATTCTAAGTGCCTTTGTGCATTTAGCAACTTCAGCAGGGAATGACCATAAAGATGATCGATACAGTTTAAGATAATTACCCGCTTACTGGGTTTAAAAATCTCTTTTACAATCTCAAGTTTTTCTGATTGAGGATTTTGGAGGGAATTGAGTAATGGTTTGCCTAGCCATTCTTTTATGTTAGCAACCTTTGCAAAAACTTCACCTTTGATTGTATCAACTTGGACAGAGTTTCTGACTCCATGACCTACTCTCAACTCGTCGATTATTTCGCTACCACATCCCGCGCACTTACAGTCAAGAACAATATGTATCCCTTGCCACAAAATATTTTTGGCATTGAGTTGCGTCCCGCAATAGGGGCAATTCGATCGCTGTTCGATGTTAGGTTTAATTTGAATCACTTTACTAATCCTCTGATTCTACAAGCGGCATTGTATAAGTTAAGGGATCGCCAGATGAAATTTCCGAATGGGCGCAATTCCTTAACCAAGAAATTGACTAATATAATCACGTAAAAATAAGTGATCAGAGTAGCCGCCGTTGCTCCCAAAGCTCCATACTTAGGAATCAGCAAAAAGTTCAACCCTACATTTAAAATAGATCCGACTACAGTCAAGTAAAGACCGTAGCGCAACTGACCTTCTATGTTCAAATATGTGCCCCGTGCTACTCCAAAGTTACTGCCAAATTGCGCCCAAACATAGAGACCCAGTACCGCTGCTGACTTCGCATATTTTTCCCCGTAAAGTAGATGCACTATCCAGGGAGAAAGTAATGATATCGGTATGGCAACTCCCAACCATAAAAATATCATAATATCCGAGTAAATTTGAAATTTATTTAAATATTCTTCATAATTGGTCTTTCTAAAATTCGCTAATTTGGGAAAAATAGAGCTGGATATGATCATCGGCAAGAAATCGCAGATTTCTGAAATTTTCACAGCGGCAGCATAATAGCCCAGTTCTGCATTTTTATTCATCGCACCCAGCATTATCTGATCGGTTTTTGAGTATACATAAACTGCCAATCCCGACAAAATTATCGGCCAACTCTCCGATAGCAGTTCCTTGCCCCGTTCCCAACTGAATTGCCAATCCTTAATTTTATTCCCCGTAAGCTTATAAAAATATACATAAGCGATTCCTACCAATGCCACCTCTGCCAATCGCACCCAGGCGAAGGCAAGCAGGGGGGCTTTAATTGTCACTAAGCCAATTCTGACAGCAGCAACTAAAAAACATACCGAATTTTTAGCGAAAACTGTATATTTTGACTGGATTTGGGACTGAAACCAAAAATTGATAGCCTCAAAAGCATTAAAGATAGTTCCCGCTGCGATGATACCTACCAGCCACCGAGTCAGAGTGTCGTTGGGCTTGAGTAGCGCAATCACGGTGACAGTTAACACCAGAGTGATTATACCGCCAGTAAATTGCAGTCCGAAGGCTGTTCCCAGGGTCTCATTTTTGCATTCTGGGTCGCGAGCGATATTCCTCACTACCAGAGTACCCAACCCCATCGTGGCCACCGAACTAAACAGCGACACAAAGGCGATCGCGTAGCTGAGCAATCCAAATTGTGTCGGACCAAGATAGCGAGCCACCCAAAGGCCTACAAACAGACCTAGACCCATCTGCAAGATTTGGTCAGTGAACAGCCAAGCTATGTTGCTGAGTACCTGGCGCAGATTAGGGCCGAGCCTTTGACTGACCGCAGTTAACTTATCTAGCATCAGAATATTTTAAATCTTTACAAAACACAAACGCAGTTCTGGCATGGTCGCCAATCTCGCAAAATTAGACTGGTTGATCCTATAACAACATATCACAACTTGAGGGAACATCTCAATGAAAGCAGCCGACCTAGAAATTGGAGTTTTTAGGCCCTCTTGCTGCGGGGCAGGAGGCAGAAGGCAAGAGGAAGAAGGAAGGAGTTAGAAGAAGTGTTTTTACCCATATGAGATACTCCCCAACTTGACCCACAATCCGCCCAATAAAGGTTACTTCAATGGACAGTGCGAGCTAAAGAACGCCTTTGAGGGTTACTGGTGCTACTGTTAGAATTATCTATCGCAAGTCGAACCGTCAACATTACGTAACTCAGCCAAGGATTTGCTATACTTATAATATAACCTTCTGTGATGTTGCTTATAATAATAGACACTAGAAAACAAATAGGTATTCCCGCTTCTTCCATGGTGCTACCACTCAAATACCGAACTGCGTAAGCTAAATTCAGCAGCAAGGAAGTCATCATTAAAATTAATCCCGGCCAACCGAATGCTAACAAGATCCCAATCCCCCCATTGTGAGGATTTTTAGGTTGAAATCCATTAGTAGTATAAATAAAATAAGCAGGAGTAGCCGAGCCAAACTTATCTTGTTGAAAAAATCCATCGAATCCGTAGCCCAACCAGGGGCGCTGATTGACCGCAGCGATTAACTGCGGCCAGAATTCTGTCCGCCCAGTTAGAGTCAAGTCCTTGCCTAACCCACCTACAATAATATCCTCTAGGTTGTCTACTACAAAAACCGTCATAATTATACTGACCACCAGGAAACATATAATAGCAGTAAATGCCCACTGAAAACTTAATTTTTTTAGAAAATCTAGAGACGACACAGCAATTATTAATATGATAGTAATCACTAGAGCCGACCCCGATTTATTAGCCCTTACTAGGTAAAATGAAAAGAACATCATTCCCAAAGCAATCCAGCGCTCTTTCGGAGTTTTAGCGCCTTGAGAATAATGCAAATACCAAAATGCCGTACAGAGAGCTAAGACTCCACCCAAAGAATTTTTAGATTGGGTTAAGCCGACAAAATCTCCTGAGCCAGGGGGTTTCATTACAAAACTTGCCAAACCGATGGCCGTGTATCCTCACCGCCAAAAACCAGATAAATCCTCCCATTTATATTGCGCTGCAATATAAAAACCAAAAGCAGTAAATCCTGAAAAAGCTAGGCCTGCTCTTAGCGTTTGTTCAGGAAATAGAGACCAGAATCTAGACAGTAATGGAAGTAATGTATAAAGTAAAAAGAAAGGATTCATTGTTAATATTTTGGCAAAAATTTCTATAAAATTGCTACTAAAAATTTTAATTCTTGAAATCAAAATCAATACTACCCAGGGGTAAAAAAAATAAGGTATGAGTTTTAATATGCCACCGTCGGGATCTTTCAAGTTAATAAAATGCAAGTAATTAAAAGGATGTTGTGTCAGAAAGGGAGAGATGAAAATATAAAGACCAGCAAAGCTTTTTTCTAAAGCCAAACTTATTTTTTTATAGCTGGCAAAGTGAAATAATATAGCAGTCCTAAATCAGTCGCAAAATTAATCGAGCTCAGAATCCTTGTAGTGCAAGCATCTTTCTCGCGTAGGGTTTTGCAAATCATTTAGGATTGCTATAGTATAGTTGCCATCGCGAATATAGCAAGTAGCATCCATGTCAATGAAGAACTCCCTAAAATCAGATATTTCAGCATATTTGGTAGAGACACTGGTTCAGTCATAATTGCTTTCCTTTATCCGAAATAAGAGCAAATTATCTAGATATAAAATATAGCCGTCAACCCGCAACCACGCTAACACAGAAATTAGGCATAAAGCAAAAATACAGCATCGTTTTTTCGGCGATCGCTTAAAATAATGAGCTTTTTGCCCAGCACTAAAAAGGCTACACTTATATAAATCATAGTCAATAAAATTAGGTGGTGTATGGTTAACACCCATTTTCCCAGACAGATAGCCCCGTCGGTTGTGGGTGTTGTCTTGTTTGCTTCCACTGTCATCGCTGACGCCAGAAGCACCCCGGCACAACTTCCCATCCCCCTAGGCGCAGACCAAGCCCAGACCGTTGCGCCCGTTAGGAGAGCGCCCGAAAGCTACAAACTCGGCGGTGGCGATCGTATCCAAGTAGAAATACTCGAAGTACCCGAACTCAGCCGCGGCTACGAAGTTCTTTCCGACGGTTCAGTCAACCTGCCCCTAATCGGCTTGGTCTCCGTCCGCGGCCGCACCTTAGTAGAAGCCACCAACATCATCCGCAACGCCTACCGCCGCGTCCTCAAAGACCCCATAGTCACAGTCAGCCTCGTCGCCGCCCGCCCCCTCAACGTCGGCGTCATCGGAGAAGTCACCAGGCCCGGAAACTTCACCATTACCCTAACTCCTGGCCCGGGAGCCACGCCGAGTGTCCAGTACCCCACCGTCACCCAAGCGATCAGACTCGCAGAAGGCGTCACGGGTGTCGCCGACATCCGCAACATCCGCGTCCGCCGTCCCCAACGAGACGGCCCGGATCAAGTGCTCAACGTCAACCTGTGGAAATTCTTGCAAGAAGGAGACATCTCTCAAGACATCATTTTGCAAGACAGAGACACAATCGTGATTCCCACAGTCGCCAACTTCAACCAAGCAGAAGCTCGTCAATTTGCGACAGCCAACTTTTCGCCACCCCCAGAAAAACCTCGATCGATCTCCATCGTTGGTCAAGTCACCCGCCCCGGGGCATACGTCGTGATCGGCGGTAACACCACAAACGACCTCAGCCGCGAAGGTTTTCCCACCGTCATCCGGGCCATTCAGCTAGCCGGCGGCATCACCTCGGATGCCGACATCCGGCAAATCCAAGTGCGGCGCGTCACCAGAAGAGGCGAACAAATTATCCCAGTCAACCTGTGGCAGTTCCTAGAGTCCGGCGACGGCGCCCAAGATACCATCCTCCAGGAGGGAGACACGATCATCGTACCCAAAGCTACGATCGTCAACCCTGCAGAAGCTGGCGTACTCGCGAGCACTAACTTTGCTCCCACTGGCATTAACGTTTTTGTAGTAGGAGAACTCAGAACATCCCTCGATCCCTTGAGGCTCCCAGCTAATGCCACACTGAATCAAGCTTTAGTTTCCAGAGGATTTTTTGGCTACGAGAATACCAGAGCTAGAAGGGATAAAGTTGAGCTAGTCCGCCTCAATAACGACGGTACAGCTACTAAACGGACGATCGAAGTCAATTTAACTCAAGGAATTAACGAAGAAACCAATCCTCAACTTCGCAACAACGACATGATTATCGTATCTCGCAGGGGTCTCGTCGATTTTGTCGATCGCATGAACGCTGTAATCGGACCTGTCGGGCCAGCTACCGGAGTGTTAAATTTTATAAACGTTCTCCGATTTTTATTCAGGTAAGAAGGTGGCGGGTGAGGTGGATAATTCCTGGCAAAGGCTAGAATAAACTAAACAATAAGATTACCCAGCCGCGACCTGGCCGCTTCAAAAATATCAACCTCAAAAATACCAACCTCAAAAATACCCAGGCTGAATATGGATAGCAGACAAGATTACCAACCCTTCACACCCAAATCGAATGGCAAACTGCCGGAGTTATCTGCTCACAACTACAGAGATCACTTCGTAGAGGAGAGAGAAGAAGAAAAGCTAGACTTGTCCTGGCTCTTAGGCGTCGTGCGCCGTCGCTTCCTGGTCATGGCAGCAGCCACCATTGCTTTGAGCGCCCTGGCATGAACAGCGATCGTCCTCACGTCTAAACAGATTACGATCGAGTATGAAGGCTCCTTTTCCCTGTTAGTAGAACCAGCCACGGCTGAAGGTTTGCTATCCAAACAATTAAACAACACCCAAGCGGCAGATTTAGCAAGAATTAATATAGAAGGAATTAGCTTAGTAGACTACGAAACCCAAATTAGGATTTTGCGTAGCCCCAAATTGATGCAGCCCGTGATTGAGGAATTGCGAGCCTGGTATCCCAAAATGAACTATAGCGAACTGATCTCAAAAATGTCCATCAACCGCATCAGCTACACGAAAGATGGCAAACAGCAAGGCACAAAAATTTTACAAGTTCGCTACAAAGATTCAAACCGAAAAAAAATTTACCGCGTATTGGACAAAATTTCTAAAGCTTATCTAGATTACAGCTTGCAGCAACGGCTGACGGGCATTAATCAAGGTATTAAATTTATAGATACGGAGATGCCCAAGCTCCGAGAAAGAGTAGAAGTTCTGCAATTGCAAGTCCAAAGACTGCGGCAGCAGAGCAACTTGTTTGAACCCCAGCTAGAGGGAAGATCTCTGTCTGAACAAGTTCAAAGCATTCGGGGCAAGCAAGTAGAAATTAGAGTTCAGCTAAAAGGGATGCGAAACCTCTACCAAAGCTATGAAAAACTACTCAACGAAAATAATCCGCAGGGGCTGCTGATGACCCAAGGACAAGCTTACGGCGGACTCTTAGGTCAAATTCAGAGAATAGACTCGGAATTGTCATTAAAATCAGCTCAGTACAGAGAAGACAGTTTGCCAGTTTTAGCGCTGCGAAAAAGTCGGGAAGAACTGATTTTAACCGCCACTAAACAAGCAAGAGAAGTGGTGATGGGAAATTTAGAGAGCCAAATCAAAGAAGTTGAAGCGCGCGATCGCGAAATGACAGCTTTGCAAAATGCTCTCAACCAAAAAATTAGAAACTTTTCAGTTACAATCCGACAATACGACAATTTACAGCGGGAACTGCAAGTAGTTACTAAGAGTTTGTCGGACTTCTTGGCAAAACGAGAAGCCTTGCGGATTGATGCTGCTCAGCAGCAAATACCCTGGGTGCCGATCACTCCTCCGGAAATTCCGCTAGACAAATTCGGCAGGCATATAACAGCTACCGTCAAACAAACCAAAAAACAGTTAGCGCTGGCAGTAATTTTAAGCAGTCTGCTGGGCATAGCAGTCGGCTTGGTGGTAGAGGTACTAAATACTGTGTTCCACACTCCAGAATCACTGAGAATGGCCACAAGATTGCCAATACTCGGGGTGATTCCGTTTACCAAAAAAGTTAAGCGCCGACCGCCGGCCAGACAGAGGAAACTAACATCAGCTCGATCGAACTCGAAAGTGGAAGTAGTCGAACCGGCCGAAGCTACACATACTGGTTCGATGAGCGGGGGCCCAAGTATTTTGAGCGACTTGGACTATCAATTTTTAGAAGCATTTCGATCGCTATACACGAACATTCACTTGCTGAGTGCAGGCACGGCAATTCGATCGCTCTTAGTCGGCTCAGCCGTAGCCGGAGACGGCAAATCTACAGTAGCTTTGCACCTGGCAGCCACAGCAGCAGCAGTCGGACAGCGAGTATTGCTAGTAGATGCAGATTTGCGCTGCCCGCAACTGCACGCTAAGTTAGGACTGCCAAACGTGCGTGGCCTGGGCGATGCCATCTCTACCGATCTCAGCCTCAACGACGCGATTCAACGAGTCCCGAACCAAGAAAATTTGTTCGTACTCACCGCAGGCCAAATTCCCCCCGATCCGATCAAGCTTCTTTCTTCCAAAAAAATGCAGTATCTAATGGAGCAATTTCAAGCATTTTTTGACTTAGTAATTTATGACACCCCGCCAGTAGCAGGCTTGGCAGACACCCACTTGATCGCAGCTCGCACAGACGCTACGATTATGGTCGTCCAAATTGGGCAAACAGACCGATCGCAAGTTCGCAAAGTTTTAGAAGAATTAAAAATTTCTGGAGCTTGCGTCTTGGGAATCGTTGCTAACGGCTGCAAAAACACCGGTCACAGCTACCGCCAGCGCCCGGTCGTTTTAGACACGCTCTACGACCAAAAACTATCGGCTTTAGGTACGAAAAATCCTAATTAGACAAATGTTGATACAGGGAGCATCTCATATTTGTAAAAAAACTTCTTCTAGCTCCTTCCTTCTAGCTCCTTCCTTCTAGCTCCTTCCTTCTTCCTCTTTCCTTCTTCCTCTTTCCTCCTGCCTTCTGCCTCCTGCCTTCTGCCTCAAAACTCCAATTTCTAGCGGAGGGCTGCTTTCATTGAGATGCTCCCGTTGATGCAGGCGGCCGAGCGCCGCCGTCCTCAACCGGAAACGCACAACCAAGCTATACCCTGATTTTTTGATAATAGTACCATTTGAGAAAGAAAATGATAGACTAACGGACATAGCCTCCTGTGTCAACCGAGATTGCGCGGAACTTTAAATTTGGCCGAAATTACTCAGAAAATGATTGAGAAATCAGCAAAAGTGGGTAAACTACATTTAGCAGAGCGCAATCTCAATCAGGAAAACACACCTTTGAAGGTGAACGTTAGTGTAAACGTTAATGAGAACGTTTCAACCCAGAAACTTGGTAGGGATTATTCTATGAGTACAGTTATGGTTGTTGATGATAGCGTCACTCTGCGGGAGATGATCGCCGACTTGCTCAAAGGTAGAGGACTCAACGTCACCGTAGCGAGTGATGGCGTAGAAGCTCTAGAGCAAATCAAGGCTAACCGCCCAGATTTAGTGGTTCTGGATATCGTGATGCCCCGGATGAACGGCTACGAAGTTTGTCGTCGGCTCAAAAGCGACCCTAAAACCCAAAATTTGCCGGTGGTAATGTGTTCGAGCAAAAGCGAAGAGTTCGATCGCTATTGGGGAATGAAACAAGGAGCCGACGCTTACATCGCCAAGCCATTTCACCCTCAAGAATTGGTCGGCACTATTAAGCAATTGCTGCGAGGTTGAGGTAGAGGAATAGGGACAGGAAAAAAATTGTCTTGAGCGCTGATTATTTCTGCTCCCGCAGCCTCTCTAAACTACTCGATTGACAATAGTCCAAACATCCCCGTCCGATCGCACGTAGGGAACAGAAATACTCTTAAAACCCGTAATAAAAGGCTTGTAATAAACCTGCCAGTAGCTGGGACTAATTTGGTCGGCGATGGCTTTGAGTCCCTTCACTTCCGCC
The DNA here is from genome assembly GCF_036700475.1 of Microcoleus sp. T2B6. NCBI lineage: Bacteria > Bacillati > Cyanobacteriota > Cyanophyceae > Oscillatoriales > Microcoleaceae > Microcoleus > Microcoleus sp. T2B6. The sequence continues at coordinate 63,538 of NZ_JAUBOZ010000038.1, forward strand.
GCCAGTTCCGCCGCCAGTTCATTAATCCGTTCCGCGTGTCCCTTGGCTAGTAATCTTCCTTCTTCAACTTGCTCCTCCATCGGAGTGATTCTTTGCAACTTTAGCGACTGCTGCTGTTTCTGACTTAGTTGAGCAGACAGAGCCGCGATCGCGTCATCTATACCCTTGACTTCTGCCGACACTTGTGCTGTTTCCCTCGCGTGACGACGATAAGCATCGGCGATCGCTTGGGGCGAATCACCGGCTGGGACAACATCGGCAATACTAAGCTGCTGGCGTTCCAGGCGCAATTCCTCAATTTGAGAGTAAATTGCCTCTATATCTGTCTGAAGTTTGTCCACCTAATTACCGCGTGGTTGTTGGATATTTTAGCATATTAACACAAACCAATCACCTAATCGGCATAGAAATTGCATATTTTAGGCGGGCTAGAAGCAAAGCCCCACAAGCAGAAGTTGAAGAGTTTGAAAAATACAAATTTTTATATTTCTCAGTTGAGCGATTCCGTCGATATCCAGTCCGGTTAATCAGGTGGTGTCCGGTAAAATCAGCATTATAGATTGGTAGTGAGGAAGGCAAGTACGAGCGAGTTTTACGAGGATTAAAGTCGCCACTACAAACACATTTACCATTTACCATTTACCATTTACCATTTACCATTTACCATTTACCATTTACCATTTATTAAGAGATTTTTTTAAGTTGTTAGCCCTTGCTGCCTCAACTTGACTATAGTCTCTACTAACACATCGGGTTGCACAGGTTTAGACAGATGCCGATCGAAACCTGCAGCAAAAGCACGATCGCGGTCTTCATCCCTAGCATAAGCCGTCAGAGCGATCGCCCAAAATTTCCCTGTCTGCGTGTTCAAAGAACGCAGCCTTCGTAGCAGCGAATAGCCGTCTTCCTCCGGCATTCCGATATCGCTGACCACAACATCCGGCTCAAACTGCGAAGCCACCTCAAACGCCTCAGCAGCAGACGATGCAGCCCTGACAGTGGCCCCGGAATCCGCCAAGACAAACCTCATAAATTCCCGCGAATCCACCTCGTCATCAACCAGCAAAACCTTAACTCCCAGTAAATTACCAGCGCCAGCCAAAACCTGCGCTTCCTCACCGGCGATCGAATTTAGCTGCATCGCAGGGAGACGGAAAGTAAAAGTCGATCCCATATCCAGTCCCGGACTGCTCGCCCAAACCGTGCCGCCGTGGAGTTCCACCAACTGCCGGACGATCGCCAGACCCAGCCCCAAACCGCTATAATTGCGAGTAATCGTAGCATCCGCTTGGCGGAAAGACTCAAACACGTAAGGCAAAAAATTCGGTGCAACCCCAATTCCCGTGTCGGTAACAGCCAACTCAACATCCGAATCAACTCTCGAAAGCCGGATTTCTACTCGCCCCCCGCGCGGCGTAAACTTAATCGCATTCGTCAGCAAATTCCAAATCACTTGCTGCAAGCGGCCGGGGTCTCCTGATACCCAAAATTTCGGATTTAACGGAGATTCAGGATTGCCAAAAATCTCCCCGGCTTCGGAAAACTCTGCAGTCTCCGAGCCCAAATCTACAATTGCAAACCGTAAATCGATCGACTTAGCATCGGCGGCCAACCGCACCGTATTCACCGCTGCTTCCACCATCGAAATCAAATTTACCGCACAAGGATTCAAAGTCAACTTGCCGCGAATAATTCTAGAAATATCCAGCAAATCATCAATCAATTGAGTTTGCAATTTAGCATTTCGCTCGATCGTTTCTAAAGCCCGCCCAGTAGCAGCCGGACTAAAACTGCGGTGCCGCAGCAGTTGCGCCCAGCCCAAAATCGCGTTTAAGGGCGATCGGAGCTCATGAGAAAGAGTTGCCAAAAACTCATCTTTCATGCGATTTGCCTGCTGAGATTCCTCGTAAAGGCGGGCATTGTCGATCGCCCCCGACACCGCCTGAGCCAACTGCATTAAAATAGTTTCATCATCTTCGGCAAACTCCCCCTCATACTTGTCCGACAACTGAATCAATCCGAGATTTCTGCCGTCCCGACCCGTCAGCGGTACAGCCAGCCAACCCCGCATCGGCGGGCGCTTCCCCGCAGCCTTGCCGAACTCCCGCCAGGCCGGGTGAGCCTCTAACTCGCTTTGAGTCATCCGCATCGCCTGTTGCTGCTGGCAAACTTGTTGGTAAATGCCCGTACCGTCTGGTTCTTCGTAGTAATCTTGCCACGCGGCGTATTTTTCTGACATGGAAAACTTGCTAATTCCCGCATCCCAGTTAGCCGCCGGGTTGAGGTTGACCGCTACCTGGTGGACTTCCAGAATTTGGCGGGCGCTATCGGCAGCTAACTGAAGTATTTCTGCCACCGACAGCGTGGAGTTGATAGCAACTGACGCGGAGGTTAACTTTTGCAGGCGGCGCAAATACGACCGCTCGCGGGCCAACGCGCGCTCGCGGTCGTATTCTAACTGTTTGCGATTCGTAATGTCGATCGCCACGCCGAACAGCCGAAGGGGTGTGCCCGATGGGTCAAAAACCACCCGCCCTTTGTCGTGAAGCCAAATCACTGAGCCGTCGGGGCGCACGTGGCGGTATTCCGACTCGTAGACTCCCGTCCCGCTGAGTGCGGCATCCAAATCTGCCAAAAAGCTTTCGCGGTCTTCTGGATGCACCGTATTCTTTTTTTGCTCAAAAGTACCAAAGGTGCTGTCTGGGCCCAAACCCATCTGTGTTTCGGCATTGGGCGAACGGCGGACTTCCCCGGATGCCACATCCCAGCTAAAAGCGATCGTATTAGCTGCTTCTAGGGCAAAGCGCAAGTTTTCCTCGCTTTCTTGCACCCGGGCTTCCGATAATTTACCATCGGTAATATCCCAAACCACGCCGATTGCTCGCACCGGTTTACCCGTATCATCCTCAAAAAACTTGCCCCTACTCGCGATCCAGTGCAAGCTGCCGTCGGGCCAAATGACTCTAAATTCGTATTGGTATTCTATTTTTTTTTCTAAAGCAAAGGCAACAGCCTGGGCGAGCGAGGCCTGGTCATCCGGGTGAATGCAGCTAAAAAAAGCTTCGTAAGTTCCCGCAAAACTGCCTTTTTCCAGGCCGAATAACAGTTCGTGTCCCTCCGACCAAACCACCTCGCCATTTAATAAATTCCAATCCCAAGTTCCCATTTTCGAGGCTTCGATCGCCAACCTCAGCCTTTCCTCCGAAATTGCCAACTGCGCCGACGTTTTCGCGTATTTCTCGCGCAACTGCTGATTTTTCAAGCTTTCGCCCACTGCCGCCGCCAGCCGCTTTAAGTGTCGCCCTTTGAACACGTAATCGCTCAAACCCGCTTTCATAGCTTCGACTGCCACTTGTTCGCTGCCACTGTCAGTACACATAATTACCGGACAATTTGGGTAGCGGCTGTGAACTTTGCGGAGAATAGTTAATCCGTCGCTCCAGTGCAGTTGGTAGTCGGTAATTACTAGGTCAAAACCCCCGGCGACCAGGATTTGTTCGAGAGTTTGGATATCAATAACCGACTTAATTTCTAAATCGGGAAAAGTTTTCCTCAGTTCTCGCTCGATCATCAGGCGATCGTTCGGGTTGTCGTCGATTAATAGAATAGACACCATTAGCCTTTTAGTTTTTGTATGGGCGCAAACATTCTTAAATCTAACAATATGTTATTGAGCAATCTCGACAATTTAAATATGTACTTGGTGGGTTAATTAGACTTGCCAATAATTTTATTGTATTTGCTTGTATTTTATTATATTTTAAAGCTTGTAATATCCTCAGCCAGCCTTTTAGGGGCGTGTCCACACGCAAATGAATTAAGTAAGTTGTTGTCAAACAGATCAGAAAGCCTGCTCAAGCGGGAAAGGTGCAAGAGATTACTTAACTGTTACTATACTAATTGTTTATGCTGTCTTCGGGTGTCAACAAGCGGGTTGATTGATTCTTGGAGCTACAGCAGAATATTGATGTTAAGACCCTCTGCCCTAGAACCTCATCTTTTAAATCCCGATTCACTGCGCGTTGCCGAACTTGCTTCCTCAACTCTGGCACTTGCGTAATTTTACCCAGAAGCTGGTACCGATTCCCAGAGTCGATTTCAGCCCGATCGCACCCCCCATCCGATCGACTCCTTTGCTCGCGATCGCCAGCCCTATTCCCGTCCCTGGATAAACTTCTTGACCGTGCAGGCGATCGAACAACCCAAAAATCCTCTCTTGAAATCTTTCTGCAATACCAATGCCGTTGTCTTCTACCCAAAGATAGATATATTCTTCCTCAGCTTCTGCATAAACTCGCACCTGCGGCTCTATCCCCGGCTGCACGAACTTAATAGCGTTGGAAAGCAAGTTAGTCAAGACTTGCAGCAGCGTAGCAGGATGGGCCAACACCGTAGGTAGCGGTTCGACAACCGTTATCCGAGCTTGTTTTTCGGCAATTTCTGCCTCTAGTTGCGCGATCGATCGAGCCACAATTAAATGAAGAGTAATCCCTAGGACGGGCTTTTCTTAGACATTTCCGTTATAAATTAGACAATTGGTATAGGCTGGAATAATTCACCTAACCAAACCCAGATATGTCCAAATATGTACCACCAAGAATCGCTATTCAACGACTTGGAGTATGTTCAAAAACCCTTGAAAGGTGGGAAAAAGAAGGGA
>NZ_JAUBOZ010000039.1:0-67148 GCF_036700475.1 Microcoleus sp. T2B6
CAGGCATCTTGCCTGTTAATTTTGTGGAACAGGCATCTTGCCTGTTAATTTTGTGGAACAGGCATCTTGCCTGTTAATTTTGTGGAACAGGCATCTTGCCTGTTAAGAGAGAATGGTGCAAAATCTCCTTTTAATCCTACTCCATCTCCAGCAAAACCCCTGTCAAAATTTCCACAATGCGATCGATATGTTCCTTCTCAATAATCAACGGTGGCGACAAAGCAATAATATCACCAGTAGTCCGAATTAGCAAACCTTTTTCATAGCACTGCAAGAAACAATCAAAAGCCCGTTTCCCCGGCTTCCCAGCAATAGATTCCAACTCAATACCCGCCACCAGTCCCAGATTGCGGACATCAATTACGTGCCGCACCCCCTTCAAAGAATGCACCGCATCTTCCCAGTAACCAGCCATCTTATCGGCTCGTTCAAATAACCTTTCTTCCTCATAAATATCCAGCGTCGCCAAAGCAGCCGCACAAGCCAGAGGATGACCAGAATAAGTATAACCGTGAAAAAGCTCGATCGCATTTTCAGGAGCATTCATAAAAGCATCATAAATGCCTTCTTTCACAAACACCGCCCCCATCGGCACCGTACCGTTAGTTATCCCTTTCGCCGCCGTCACAATATCGGGAACCACCCCAAAATATTCCGTTGCAAAACTGGAACCTAAACGCCCGAATCCGGTAATTACCTCATCAAAAATCAGCAGAATTCCGTACTTGTCGCAAATCGCCCGCAGCCGCTCCAAATAACCTTTCGGGGGAATCAAAACACCTGTAGAACCAGCCACCGGTTCCACAATTACCGCTGCAATATTAGACGCATCGTGCAAAGCGACAATCCGCTCCAATTCATCCGCCAAATGCGCTCCCCATTCCGGTTGTTTGCGGCTGAAAGCATTGTGTTCGAGATTGTGAGTGTGAGGCAAATGATCGACTCCCGTCAGCAAACTGCCAAAAAACTTGCGGTTTGTACCGATACCGCCGACAGAAATTCCCCCAAAACCAACGCCGTGATAGCCGCGTTCCCTACCGATTAATCGTTGGCGAGTTCCTTCACCTTTTACCCGGTGATAAGCAATCGCAATTTTTAAAGCAGTTTCTACAGATTCCGAACCCGAATTAGTAAAGAAAACGCGATCGAAATTGCCCGGAATCATCTTTACCAAACGTTCCGCTAATTCAAAAGCACCCGGATGTCCCATCTGAAAAGCCGGGGAGTAATCCAAACGCAAAACCTGCTGTTTAACTGCTTCGGCAATTGTCTCGCGGGCGTGCCCTGCATTCACGCACCAAAGCCCCGCAGTACCATCTAAAATTGAGCGGTTATCATCGCTTGTAAAGTGCATATCTTTTGCCGAAACCAATATTCGCGGATTCGCTTTAAATTGTCGGTTGGCAGTGAATGGCATCCAGTAAGCGTCCATATTTGTCATCTTTTTTTATCCTTTTATATTGATGCTTATGCTTCCAAACTATAACTCAATACGGTTCCGATCAAACGGCGGTTGAAACCGCGTCTATACAAACAAAACCCGCCTCCGCGGGTTGAAGATCGGAGGGCGGTTGAAATTACCTTATTTTCTTCAGTCCGCGGAGGCGGACTTCCTTTGTGTAGACACGGTTTCAACCGCCGTCTCATCTTAATTCACGATCGCATCTTAATTCACGATCGCCTCCACAGACTCATGTTGCAACAAACCCGTCAGCATTTTCACAGGACGCTCCCCGTAGGGCCACGCGAAAGCATGGCGGAAAGCGGCCTCTTGACACGCTTGCAATTGCCGAAAATCAATGATATCCAAAGTTAACAAATTCTCGTACTCGAAAGGCAGCCGCACGTTGTGCAATCCCGCGTTGTCGGTGCAAATGGCAATATCGACACCAGCTTCAAAACATCGATCGAACACAACCTTCAATTCGCGCATATCCTGCAACGTCCCCGTTTTGAGATAGGTAGTGGGGCAAACTTCCAAGCATTGACCCCTGCGCGCGACTTCTGGCAGCAGTTCGGGATATTTTAACGGAATTTGAATCCCGTGACCGATACGCATCAGATAGGGCAGAAGTTCGGGATAACAGCCAGAGGTAGTTTCGTAGAGGTGGCCGGTAGTTTTGATGCCGATCGACCTCGCGTACTGGTACAATCCGACAAACTCATCTAAACGATCGCCAATACAAGCATCACCGCCAGCTATATCGATCGCACAAACATATTCTCCCATCCCGGCCGCCAAATCTACGATCGCCCGATTCACCTCATAGGGTAAACGCGAGTGCATACACAAAATTTGGCTGGTAACAATCGGACAATCGCTAATTTGACTTGCCTTGCCCACAACCTGTACAATTTCTGCCATCAAATCAATGCGTTCTGACTGATTCAAATGTTCTGGAGTCCGCAAATAAGGCGTATAGCGCAACTCCAAATAAGCCAGATTTTCAAACACGTAAGCGCCCCGCATCAACCGATAGATGAAATAAGGCAACGTCTCAACAGTTTGAACGCTTTCTACCAGCGTGTGCAGTTCCAAATACTCATTGAGAGTATTGCGCGGACGAGTGTAAAACTCCTCAAACTCCGAGTATTTCGGAAATCGATTAACCATCTCAGCATTGTGGCGATCGAAATACCGCCACAGCACCCTAGGAACGACAGAACCACCCAGATGGCGGTGCAACTCAGCGTGTAAAGTCATGGCAACAAAGCCTCTATTTTCTCAATGTTAACAAAAATTAATTAGTCAGCAGTCAGTAGTCAGTAGTCCTTAGTCAGTAGTCATTAGTCATTAGTCATTGGTTATTTGTGAGTTCCAATGCCTAATGCCCAATAGACATCTCCGATAATTCTTGTGGAACAGGCATCTTGCCTGTTAAAAACAGGCTTTTTGGGAGATGCCCCATGCCCCCATGCCCCATGCCCCACGCCCCATGCCCCATGCCCCATGCCCCATGCCCCATGCCCGTATCTAAAATCTAAAATCCAAAATCTAAAATCTAAAATAGATTGACATTTAGGGCGCATTCGTACATAATCGGAGATTGTGTCAACCTGAACAGAACGCGAGAAACCCTTGGCTAACGTAGTTGTAATCGGCGCCCAGTGGGGCGATGAAGGAAAAGGCAAAATTACCGATTTGCTCAGCAAATCCGCAGATATCGTTGTCCGCTACCAAGGGGGCGTCAACGCGGGTCACACCGTGGTAGTCAACGGTCAGACTTTCAAGCTGCACTTAATTCCCTCCGGGATTCTCTACCCTGATAAAGAGTGTATTATCGGCTGCGGTACGGTCATCGACCCGAAAGTTTTAATTGCAGAGTTAGATCAGCTAGAGGCACTGAATATTTCGACAACCTCCCTGATGATTTCGGAGACGGCTCACGTCACGATGCCCTATCATCGATTAATTGATGTAGCATCGGAAACGCAGCGGGGAAATTATAAAATCGGGACGACGGGACGCGGCATCGGCCCTACTTACGCCGACAAGTCGGAACGTACCGGCATTCGGATGCTCGATTTAATGGACTTGGATGGGTTGCAAGAACAATTGGAATGGACGATTAATTGTAAAAATGTCCTTCTCGAAAAACTCTACAATTTGCCGCCTTTAAATCCGCAAGACGTAATTGATGAATATCGAGTTTATGCGGAACGTTTGCGGCCGCACGTAGTTGATAGTTCCCTGAAGATTTATGAGGGAATTTACAAGCGGAAAAATATTCTGTTTGAAGGCGCGCAAGGCACTTTATTAGACTTAGACCACGGTACTTATCCTTACGTTACTTCCAGCAATCCCATCGCTGGCGGTGCTTGTGTGGGAACCGGAGTCGGCCCAACAGCGATCGATCGCGTAATTGGTGTAGCAAAAGCTTATACAACCCGCGTCGGCGAAGGCCCCTTCCCTACCGAAATGGTAGATGGAATTGGCGCAATTTTGGGCGATCGGGGTGCAGAATTCGGCACGACAACCGGCCGCAAACGTCGCTGCGGTTGGTTCGACGCGGTAATCGGCCGCTACGCAGTCCGCATCAACGGCCTTGACTGTCTGGCAATTACCAAACTAGATGTGTTGGATGAATTAGAAGAAATAAAAGTTTGCGTTGCTTACGAAATTGACGGCGAAAAATGTGTTGATTTCCCGAAAAGTTCCCGAATCTTTGCTCGGTGCCAACCTATTTACGAAACCCTTCCCGGTTGGAAACAGTCTACGGAAGAGTGCCGGAATTTGGAAGATTTGCCGCAGCAAGCTTTGAATTATCTGAAGTTTTTGGCAGACTTGATGGAAGTGCCGATCGCGATCGTTTCTCTCGGTGCCAGCCGCGACCAAACTATTATTGTAGAAGACCCGATTCACGGCCCGAAACGCGCTTTGCTCTCTGCTGACGGTACGCCTGTAGCAGCACACTCGTAATCATTGGTCTAAACTTAACGTCAAACCCAGTCAGAGACTGCTGTTTGACTATTAAATCTAGATCCCCCCGGCGCCAAGGGCGGGCACGGGGCACCGCCCCTACGAAGGGGGGGACAAGACTCTTCTCAAAGTCAACCCCTACTCCCCTTATTAATGGGGAGTAGGGGGTATGCGAGGGGGATCTAGACTACAATAAAAGTGAGATTTATCAAAGATTTTAGCCTTAAGTTGACACTAATGACTTGTAATATTTTCCCGAAAGTAAGTTGTTAAATCAGGAAGGTCAAGAGGAAAGCTAATGTTAGATTTTATTTTTTATGCCTTCAAAACCGAACTGTCACCACACTATGTCGAAATGTCTGAAGAGGTTTACGAGTGGTTGGCCAAATCAGAATTTTCCAAAATCGGCAAATCTGTCCCCAGAAATATTTTGATAGATGAAGAAGAGGAGAAGCTACCTGTAGTTGAGTTAGATAGAGATATTCGCCAGAAGCTCAGAAATTTTTTCCGCGATGCAATTATCTGCGAAAGCGATACCGTCCTCACCAAGCTGGGAGATTCCCCTCTCAAAGAAGAGTATCAAACAGCAACTTACCGTTTGAGGAAATTGCTGGACTTGCTAAAATGTGTTGAAAACGAAGATTATCAGTATCTTCAGCGAGTCCTTTGAATGAGTTTCTGGATGTTTACCAGAAGGAGTAATCCCAATGTTTGACATCAGTTTTTATTCAGCCAATGGTGAACCGTCCGATAGTGTAAGAATAACAGCAGCTACTTACGAGTGGTTAGCAAAATCAGCATTTTCAAAAATAGGCGGGGCATCAATCGACACCGAAATTTACCTAGATGAAGAAAATGTAATTCTGCCTCTAGTTGAATTAAATCAAGATATTCGCCAGCAGTTCAAGAAAATTTTCAGCGAAGCAATCATCAATGAAAGCGATGCAGTTCTTACTAAGCTGGGTGATTCCCCTTCAAAAGAAGAGTATCAAGCAGGAACGTACCGTTTGAGGAAAATGCTGGAATTGCTGAAGTGTGTGGAAAACGAAAATTATCAATACCTTCAGCGAATTTAATCGGGACTTACGCAACTGGTTCAATTAGTAGGGTGCGTCAGTTGATAAGACCTAAATTTTTTGTCATAAACTCAATACTGACGCACCATACAAGCTAGTTAAAGTGTGACCGTTGACCAGAGTCTGATTAATGTTCGATCGCAATATCACAATTCTGGTAAAATGTGAAAACAATCAACAGAAAGTCAGAAAATGGAACTCGCAGTAGAATGTCAAAAGCGGGCAGAAGGCAGCAAACCTAACGCCCTCCGCCGCTCTGGATTGATTCCCGCCGTCCTCTACGGTCACAAAGGATCTGAATCCATTTCCCTTACCATCAAAGCCAAAACAGTTGAACACCTGCTCAAAAAGCACGTAGTCAACAATACCCTAATTGACCTCAGCATTCCCGACCTCTCTTGGAGCGGAAAAACCTTGCTGCGGGAAGTTCAAGTTCATCCTTGGAAGGGCTATCCTTATCACCTGAGCTTTTTCTCCGTGGCAACTCAAGACAGCCTGGAAGTTGAATTGTCACTGCGTTTTGTCGGCGAACCTGTCGGCGTCAAGTTAGAAGGCGGCATTTTGGATACCGTGCTGACGCAACTCGCAGCTAAGTGCAAACCAGACAGCATTCCTGAAGCAATTGAAGTAGATATTTCTCATTTAAAGGTTGGGGATGCGCTGCACATTCACGAGTTAGTTTTGCCTGCTGGAGTGGTAGCTCTCGGCGAACCAGATCAGGTGGTTGTTAGCGTGCTGGGAATTCAAGCAGGTTCTGAAGCCGAAGACGCAGAAGAAGACGCAGCCGCAGCAGCTTAATTAGTAATTGCTAATAGTTGTTAACTAATGGTTGCAAAAAAAGGGCGATCGCTTTCTCCCAAAAGGGCGATCGTTTTTTGCTAAAAAGGATATTCTCGTTTGGGTTCGATCGCACTTACTCTACTCCGCCTTGAATCTGCTGTCGCACCCATTGACTAAAATCAATCTGTGCCGCAATTTCATCGATGAAAGCCGCTTCGAGAAATCGGTATAAATCAGTTTTTTCAATAATGGGAAAAGTCGGAGATCGATCGCGCTCGACATAAGCCCCATCGACTAATTGCAAAATCCGCCATACCCGCCCGTTAAACCGCCAAAATTCCGGCACGCCCATACTGGCATAAAGTGTATTTTTATTGAGATCGGTATGGGTAATATCCACTTCCACCACTAAATCCGGGGCTGGATCGACATTCAAATTAACCAGGCGATCGGCAACTAAGGTATAATTCTGAATGTAATATCCATTGTCTGGCTCGGCGCTCTTGAGTAGGTCTTCTCGATCGAGCCTAGTCGATCCCATCGTCTTCATTCTCATCCCCATCTCAACGATCAGGATTAAGATGAATCGCTCAATCAAACGAGCAGAGCGTTCGTGTTCTTCGAGGGGCATGGTGATTTCTAACACTCCGTTATCGTAAGTAAAGCGGGCGCGAGTGCGCTCCCTCAGCAAACTTTGAATTTGCTTGAAGGCTTGCCAATCGAGGCCGCGAAAGGTGAGGCGCTTTTCTCCGACAAGTTGAGGTGGTGGCTCTAACAACATCAAAATTACCGCAATTTAAGCGAAAGTTGACAGAACATTTACTGTTAATTATTTTAATATATTTCTTCCATAAGTCTGGTGGTGCAGCCCGGATACCTGCGATCGATTTTGGTGCGTGAGGAACTATTGCCGCTGGAACTTCGTCTGCTGCACTATCGACTTTCTCAAGTTTCTAGAGGTACAAACCAAACCTCGAAAATCCTGACAGCCGCCGAATCAGGCATCCCTCATGGGGGGTGAAAACCTGTATCTCCGGTGCAAGCACTAGAATGCCGGGAAAAAACCGAGGCGGAGGTGGTCGATCGCTTTTTTGCCGGAGTTGCGCGCTCGCGATCGTATTCTGCTATTGTTGAACCTTTGCATCACATTCTCGACAGCTTTGGTAAAACGGCAATTGTTGGCGTCAAACCGCTGTATAATTGTGAAACATTTTGAATCCTATAATTTACTTGCTACTTGTGGAGCCGCCGCCCCTATGCCATCAACAGTCAGTACAGAATCAACAGCGGTTCAATTTAACCAACAGGGAGAAACATACTTATCCCAAGGAAAAATAGAAGAAGCGATCGCCTCCTGCGAGCAAGCTTTGAAGATTCACCCCAATTTTGCACCAGCTTACAAGACTTTGGGCAACGCGCTGCAAGCTCAAGGCAGGATGGAAGAGGCGCGGCACTGGTACGCTAAAGCGATTGAAATAGAACCGAATTTTGCGGAAGTATATGCGAATTTGGGCAGCCTGGGCGCGCAGCAGCAAAAATGGCAGGAGGCGATCGGATTTTATCAAAAGGCGATCGCGATTAAGCCGAATTTCGCGGGAGTGTACCGGAATTTAGCAAAAGTATTCGGACAAATTAACAAACCGGAAGAAGCCCAGCAGTGCTGGTATCAAGCATTTAGTTTGGAACCGGAAAAAGTAGCGCCGGGGGAACACTTGAATATGGGCGACGCTTTTTTTCGGCAGGAAAAATACCCGGAAGCGATCGCCTGTTACGATCGCGCTATAAAATTAAATCCTAATGTGGCTACTGCTTACCAAAATTTGGGCGAAGCGCTCAAAAAACAAGGCAAGTTAGAAGAAGCGACAGCATATTATCGCAAAGCTATTGAACTGAACGCAGCTAATGCCAGAAATGGCAGCGAGGGACAGCAAACTTTGGCGGGTGCAACTGCGACAAACGGTGCAGTTAAGCAGCAGCCCGCAGCAACCGCAGTGCAGCAGGCAGTTAAGCCGCCAGTGCAGCAGGCAGTTAAGCCGCCAGTGCAGCAGGCAGTTAATTCTACAATTAATATAGAAGATCCAGAAGCATACAAAATACTGGCAGAAGGCTATTTTGCTCAGGGCAAATTGGAACAGGCGATCGCAGCTTGCAAGAAGGCACTGCAAATTAAGCCGGAAGCGCCACTTTACAAAATGCTGGGCAACGCCCTGCAAGCTGGCGGCAAAATTGATGAAGCTAAAAGTTGCTATGTCAAAGCAATAGAAATTAACCCTAATTTTGCCGAAGCTTATGCTAATTACGGCAGCATTTGCGCGCAGCAGGAACAGTGGCAGCAAGCGGTTTCTGCTTACGAAAAGGCGATAGCCCTGAAACCGGATTTTGCGGGTGCTTTCCGCAATTTTGCGAAACTTTTGACGCAGTTAGGCAAGTCGGAGGAGGCGGCTGAGGCTTGGTATCGAGCATTTGCGATCGACCCGAAGTCTGGCAGCGCTGAGGAACACGAAAATTTAGCCAAAACTTTGATCGAGCAAGGTAAGGTAGATAAGGGAATTGACTGTTACCGGCGCGCGGTTGAGTTGAACCCAAATTCAGGCGCAGCATATCACGAATTAGGCGAAATTCTTAAGGGTCAAGAACAGTGGGAAGCCGCGGTAGATGCTTACACTAATGCTATTAGAAACAATCCCGATCTTTCTTGGTCGCACAACAATTTAGCTGAGTCGCTGGTTAAGTTGGAACGGTGGGAGGAATCTGTAAATGCTTACCGCAAGGCGATCGAATTAAATCCTGATTTTAGCTGGTCTCACAACAATTTAGCCGATGTGTTGCTGAAGCTGGAACGGTGGGAAGAAGCTGTAGAGTCTTACCGGAAAGCAACAGAGTTAAATCCTGATTTCAGTTGGTCGCACAACTATTTAGCAGACGCGCTGATTAAGCTGGGAAGGTGGGATGAGGCAATTTCGGCTTACCAAAGGTCGATCGAACTCAATCCCGACCATTTTTGGGCGCACAACAATTTAGCAGAAGCGCTGGTGAATTTGGAACGTTGGGATGAGGCAGTTGTTGCCTACCGGCGTGCTAACGAAGTTAATCCGAATTTCTTCTGGTCGCAGAGCAAATTAGGCGACGTGTTGCTAGAAATGGAAAGGTGGGAGGAGGCGATCGATGTTTACCGACGCGCGGCCGAGTTAAATCCTGATTTTCCGTGGACTTATTACAACATGGGAACGGCTTTTGAGAACCTGGAACGGTGGGATGAGTCGATCGCCGCTTACCGCCGCGCTGCGGAAATTCAGGCGGATTTGCCGTGGCTTTCGCAAAAGTTGGCTGATGCTTTGAGGATGCGATCGCAGTGGGATTTGCGGGATGCGATGGGTTTGTACAGAAAGGCGATTCAGGATAATCGTGATGACGTGCAGTTGTATCACAAGGCGCTGGAGATTGCGCCGAATGATGCTGACCTTTATGTTGAGTTGGCTAATGCTTTGGTGCGGAAGAATTGGTCGGATGGGGCGATCGTCTTTTATCAGATGGCTTTACAAGTAAATCCCGAATGTGGTGAGGCGCACTTGCAGTTGGGGTTGCTTTTCGCGCAAAAGAATGATATCGAGCGGGCGATCGTTTGTTACCGCCGCGCTATTGAGGGCAATCCTGAGAAGTATGAGGCTTATCACCTATTGGGCGATCTTCTGGCAAGGCAGGGTCAGCGGGAAGAAGCGATCGCTCTTTACCGCCGCGCTATTGAATTGAACCCAAACTACAGTTGGTCTTCTCATTGTATGGGGGAAAGCCTAATAGTACAAGGTTTTCTGGATGAGGCGATCGAGATGTTCGGGCGAGCCATTGAATTGAACCCAGACAGCCCAGCCACCTACAATAATTTAGGCGATGCTTTGGCTAAACAGGGTAAAGTAGATGAAGCGAGTGCTGCTTACCGTCGAGCTGTTGAGCTTGAAACCAAAATTTTCTGAGGTTCAAAAGTTGAGTTCATTTGAAAACAAACACCTCTAAATGTAGCTTGACGGAGAAACACTGCTTTGTACGTTGTCATGAAGAAAATATTTGAATTGTTGTTTCGGAGACAGTGACAAAATATGCCTAACGATCTTACTGCTGGAGCCATTCAATCCCGCATTCTTCAATACGCTTCCCTCAAACATGAGTTGAAAATAGCTAGTCCTCAGCAGCATAAATTAACAACTTTAAATGTTGTTCTTTCTGACACCGAAGGGACGGTAAAAATAGCAATCAAGGAGGTGCATGAACCCAACAGTTTATTACCTCCCACAGTTGATGAGACTTTTTTTGAAGTAGAAACTTCTTCTTTAGATGCTGTACTGGCTGGGATTCCTAAAATAGATGCGATTAACTTAGATGCTAAAGGTGCTGCACCTTTAATTTTCCATGAGATGCAGAATATTCTCAAACAAAATCCTCAAATAACTATGTACATAGTTGTTAACTCTACGGATTTCGACCGCAGCGGAAGTTCTCCAAAAAACTTTATTTATGAGCTTTTAAAAAGCGGTTTTTCGTTCGCGAAAATGAACAGGAGAGGAAAAGTTACAGGAATTTCCGAAGCGGAATTGCTCGGCAGCGTTACAGTTAAATTAGTTTGCCGTAAGATCGGGAAATTAAGTCAACATCAACAGCTAGTTTCTGCTACACAACAACCCATAAATTATGAGCATTATTTTCACCAACAAAATCACAATCAAGCAATTGATGCAGTAGATAATAGCGACAGTGAAGAAACAGTTTGTCAGAACATAACTACCATTGAACCGACAGCAGCATCAAACAAAGGAACAATTAAACCTGCGAAGTTAACAGCGAATACAGACCAATTTAAACTCGCCCTTACTTTGTCAGGAATCGCTCCTCAAAAAGAGACATTAAAAACTCAGGAAGTCGAGTTAGAACCACCAAAAAATGCTAGGTCGCAAGAAGAAGAACAGTATTTATACCAACCAGGAGTTGCCGATAAAAGTTTTTCTGAGAGCGTGGAAGACATCAAAAAAAGCGGATATAAAGTGGTAGCTTCAGGAATCGACAATTCTTCCCCAGAAGTTGTAGCCGCTATAGTTAAAATAGCCGAGCCAGAAGGAATTTATTTTCAACCTTATGAAGTCGATATCGCGGGTTACAAAGAATACTTTAACCGAGCTGCATATCTCACAAAATATTCAGATTATTACCCAGGAAATCAAGTAGAGAAGTCCCTAGAGCATTACCTAGGCCTCTGTCTTTTAAACTTAAATGAAAAAGATATTTTTGTCGATTTAGCCAGTGAAAATTCTCCAATTCCTGAAATTTATCACCGGCTAACTGAAGCTACTGCATTCAGCCAAGATATCATGTATCCCCCAGGTATCAACGGCAATCAAATTGGTGGAGATGCTTGCTCGATGCCTGTACCGGACGGATTTGCATCAAAAGCTGCATTGACTTGCTCGATAGAACACTTTGAGGGGGATGCAGATACGAGGTTGTTTGTTGAATTGTCCAGAGTGCTCAAACCAGGAGGTATTCTTTTTGTATGTCCCTTTTACATATATACAGAGGCAGCGACCCAAACCGACCCCCAAGTTAGTTTAGCATCTCGTGTAAGTTTTGACGAAGGGACAACAATATATTGTGCTCAAGGATGGGGAAACAGGCACGCTAGATTTTACAGCCCGCGATCGTTTAAAGAAAGGATAATGAATTCAGTCAAAGATCGATTTAAGTTTGACTTTTACTACTTGAAGAATGCACCACAAGTGGATGTTTCTGTGTACGCCCGTTTTGCTTTTACAGCTACACGGTTGTAAATTGAACCTGGCGGCTATTCAATACTGTGAGTTAAAGCAACTATTATCTGAGAGTATAAGGTAACTGTGGAAGACAATTCGATAACAATTCAACTTAGCGACGAAACGTTTTTGCAAGAAACTAACAGCCTCAGTGACGAAGCTTTTTTGCAAGCAGCTTACCGCACCTATTTGAACCGCGAACCAGATGAGTTTGGCAAACAGTCATATTGTCAGTATCTAGGTGGTTACCCAAATAAACCCCAGCATATTATTGACGCATTCCGGCAATCATCAGAATTTAAATTCTTGAATGAATTTGACTATTCTAAATATCCCCAGCGTTTAAATCTCGGCTGTGGATTCGATATCAAGCTTGGTTACTTAAATGTAGACCTTCACTCCGATCACAATCCAGACTTAGTAGCAGACATCCGATGTCTAAATATGCTACCTTCAGGTTTTTATGAACAAATAATAACTCAGGATTGCTTAGAACATCTTCCCAGGGCCGAGACACAATTAACGATTAAAGAATGGGCGCGTTTGTTGAAAATCGGAGGTATATTGCAACTTAGGACTACGAGCCTCATCGATTTACTTGAACTCTTCAAAGAAGAAGCATATCAAACAGTGGAGCTTCAAGAAAAATTAGTTCAATGTTTATTTGGAACCCAAGCTTATGATGGAGATTGGCATTTTACTGGGTTTACAAAAATTTTATTGACTAACTATTTAGAATTGGCGGGTTTTGCCAACATGGAGTTTAAGCTGATAGATGGTTGGTTGTTTGACGTTACTGCTGAAAAAGTCGGTTAAAGTACATATCGGTTAATAATTATGAAGATTGCTATCCTTGCTCCTAGTGCTGTTCCGTTTCGGATTGGGGGTGCTGAAAACCTCTGGTGGGGACTGCTGCACCACATAAACCAGCACACTGCACACCAAGCTGATTTAATCAAATTGCCAAGCCCTGAGAGTAATTTCGACGAACTGATAGATAATTACTGGCATTTTTCGCAGTTGGATCTGAGCCACTTTGATTTAGTTATTTCTGGCAAATACCCGTCTTGGATGGTTCAGCATCCCAACCACATCTGCTATATGCTGCACAAGTTGCGGGGCTTGTACGACACTTATCCACCAAGCTGGCCAGAAATATACGCGACAGATAATCTGGAAATTTCTGCCTTGCAGAAATTCATGCAAAAAAACACTGGTTCCAGGGATTCGCTCAGCGAGTTTTATCAAAAAATTAATCAGCTTCGTTCTTATGGCGAGTATTTGCCAGCCGATGCTTTCCAGTTTCCAGGCCCGCTAATCCGCGAGATAGTTCATTACTTAGACAGTATCGGATTGGCACCGAGTGCTGTCAAGAAATATGCTGCGATAGCCAATAACGTTGCTAACCGCAAAGATTATTTTCCAGCAGGCTGTCGAGTTGAAACTATTTACCCGCCTCCCATCCTCAAAAATCTGCGTGCAGGCAAAACTGATTATCTATTTACAGCGAGTCGCCTGGAGTACGGGAGCAAGCGAATTGGTGTTTTAATAGAAGCGATGAAATATGTCAAAACCGATATTAAATTTAAAATTGCAGGCACTGGCGATGAACTGAATTATCTTAAACAACTGGCAGGAGACGATCCGAGAATTATTTTTCTGGGTTTTGTTAACGATCGCGAACTTGAAGAACTGTATGCTGATGCTTTTGCTGTGCTTTACATTCCCTACGACGAAGATTACGGATTAATTACCGTAGAGGCAATGATGAGCGGAAAGCCTGTGATTACTGCTACAGATTCAGGGGGACCGAACGAGTTTGTGTGCAATGGAGAAACGGGATATTCAGTGCCGCTAGACCCCAAAACAATTGCTGAACGTATTGATTATTTGTGCGAATATCCCGATACAGCACAGCGGATGGGAACGGCCGGCCAGAAATTGGTTGAGGACATTACCTGGGAAAATGCTGTTGCCCGCTTGTTGGGCGAGACTGTTCGCTACACCGCGAATACAGCAGTACAAAAACGCAAGAAAATTACTGTAGCTTTGACTTATCCAATTTTCCCCCCAAGTGGCGGTGGTCAAAGTCGAGTATTTCACCTTTATCGGCATTTGGCTAAGAAATTTGATGTTGAATTAGTCACGTTTACTGATAGTGGAGAGGCATTTCAAGGCGAAATTGCTCCGGGAGTTTGGGAAACCAGAATCCCCCAATCACCGCAGCATTTAGAAGCAGAAGCATCTATCAGGTCGAGGACAGGGGTACTGCAAATTACCGATGTAGTTATGCCTCAGCTATACCGCTTGACACCTGCTTATGTGGAAGCTCTCAGGAAAGCAGCAAGTGCTTCAGATTTGATTGTGGCTTGCAATTCCTATCTTTTGCCCGCAATTCAAGAAGTTTGCGATCGCCCTATTTGGTATGAAGCCCATGACGTGCAAGTGGATGTCAAGAAGAATATTTTTGCAGCTTATGAAAAAGGAGGGGAGCTTTTAGAAGCCGCTCGCAAAGTTGAAAGTGACTGCTGCCAAGTCAGCGATTTAATTGTGGTATGCTGCTACAATGACGCTGTGCGGCTGAAAGAAATCTACGGCACTGACTTAAATAAGTTCGTTGAAGTTCCTAACGGAGTAGATTTAGATGCGGTTAGCTATGTTTCGCCAGCCAAGCGGATTTTTCATAAAAAACAGCTCGGCTTGGACGGAAGTTTTACAGCATTATTTATTGGCAGTTGGCACGCTCCGAATGTAGAGGCTGTCCGCTATATATTGAAGGGTGCTGCGAGAATGCCGGAGGTTAATTTCTTAATTGTCGGGAATGTTTGTTGGGCTTTTTCTGGGGAACATTTGCCCTCTAATGTTAGTTTTATGGGATTGGTGAATGATGAAATCAAAAATGTTGTTTTGGGAGTAGCTGACGCGGCATTGAATCCAGTGGTATCGGGGTCTGGGACTAACTTGAAGATGCTGGATTACTTGGCAGCCGGGATTCCGATTATTACTACTCCTTTCGGAGCGAGGGGTTTGGGTATTGAGGATGGAAAGCACTGCATTATAGCCGAACTCGATCATTTTTCTGAAGCTATCTCTAGTCTGAAAGAGGAAGATATTTCCGTCACAAGCAGCAGGATTGAGAATGCTAGACAATATGTTGAACAAAAGTTTGACTGGGCAGGGATTGCTAATAATTTTCTAGAATACCTTAGCCAAAAGTAGCTAACCCGTGCTATAATCAACCAGTAAAAATAAAAGAGGTTCCATGAATCTAGACGATGCGGCCACTTATTTAGAAAGTGGCGACTTATTTAAACAAGAAGGCAAATTACAGGAAGCGATCGAGGCATATAGAAAAGCGATCGAACTAATTCACCAAAACTGGGAAGAAGCCTTAATCCAAAAGGGCGAGTGGGATGAGGCATTCACTCACCACGGCCGTGCTGCGGAGATTAACCTGAATTCGGCAGAACTTCACCGCAAATTGGGAGAAGTTTTGGTTCAACAGGGACGTTTGGATGAAGCAATTGTCAGTTTCCAGAAGGCTGTTGAAATCGATCCCAGCGATGCAGGAAGCCACCACAAATTAGGAAAAATTTTAGCACAACTTGGTCAGGTCGAGGGAGCGATCGCTGCTTACCGCCGCAGTATTGATATCGATCCAAATTGTTATGAATTTTACCAGGATTTAGGGCAAACTTTTTATCGGCTGGGCGTGGAGTTGACCCCAGAAAATTTATATTCTTATCAAAGACTCTGGGAAATCCTCCCTCAACAAGCTAATACTAATGATTCCTTAACTGAGTTGTACGACCTCAACGACCAACTTTTTTTGTCAGCGACTTCCCACATCAGCGACGAAGATTTTGTAGAAGAACTGTACCGCACCTACCTAAAACGGGCGGTCGATGTAGAGGGCAAAAACGGCTTCTTCAATTCAATCCGTCATGGCAAGCTCACCCGACAGCAATGCCCAGCTCAAATTCGTCAATCATCGGAATTTATATCGCTGTTAGTGGATTCAACCGCTTCAAGATGTTTCCAAGAAGCGATCGTGGCTTACCGCCTTGTAGTTGAACTCAATCCTGAATCTGACGAGTCTTACCGCTGTTTGGCGGAAGCTTTAGGTTCACAGGGCAAGCTTGATGAAGCAATTCTCGCCTACAGTAGGGCGATAGAATTTAACCCTAACTTTCATGAATTGCACAATAGTTTAGGAGAAACATTTTATCAATTGGCGATGGCAGTGAACCAAGTATCTTTCTCGTCATATTCAAGGTTAGGAGAAGTTTTTTCTCATAAAGGTCAAGAGAACGACTATTTAAATGAACTATACCGATTTAATGACGAATTTTTTTTGCAAGCAACCTCACAACTAAATGATGAACAATTTATCGAAGAAGTTTATCGCACTTATCTGAAACGTGAACCAGATATGGGAGGCAAAAACTACTTCCTCCAATATATCGGTAATGGCAGCTTCACACGCCATCACTCACTCGTTAATATCAGAAAATCATCAGAATTTACACCTTTTTACATCATTCCCATTATTTCATTTTGCTTAGAAGAAGCGATCGGCGCATACCGCCGTGCTATTGCTCTGGACAGCAACTATGAGAGATATTATCATAACTTGGAGAAGGCGCTCGATCGGCGGGCTGAACTCGATATCAAACCCGACTCGCTGCAAATCTACCATTTAATTAGCAGCCAGTTTTATGTTTATGGAAAATATGATTGGGCTGTCAAATTGCTAATTAGGTCTGCGGAAGTTCAAAATGAACTTGCAAAAAATTATCAATTTGATAAGTTAGGTATACGAATTATCACACAAGAGTGGACTGGTGCTATTGGTCATCTGGGTTTACTTGATTACTATGTGAAAATGAAAATCCTTGGCTGGTTGCCAACACACCAAACTATTTTGTTGGCGACCTCATTTCAGAGTGCTAACCCTTGTTACCTGAACTACTGGTATCGTTATTTCCCCGTGGTAATTCCACCAGCACAGATCCAGCTTTTGTCCCCATTAACAAAATATCTGGCAGACCGCATCAATATGATTACTCTTAGTAACGGAGAGACTCTGCCTTTATATGAAGCTGTGATGAAGGTTCAAAAACAATGGGAAGCCGAGAAGCGACCACACCTGCACACTTTGTCCAATACGGATGAAGAGCGTGGTTGGTCTTGTTTGGAGCAACTTGGCGTACCAAAGGATGCTTGGTTTGTCAGCCTGCACGTTCGAGACACGGGCTATGTTAACGGACAGTGGGCCGGGGCAACTCGCTCGGGGCGCAACGCTCATATTGAAAGTTACTTCCTAGCAATCCAATCGATTGTAGAACGAGGAGGATGGGTCATCCGTATGGGCGATCGCAAGATGAAGCCTCTACCGCCCATGCCGCAAGTAATTGACTATGCTCACAGCGACGCAAAAAGTGATTGGATGGATGTCTTTCTGTGGGCTAAGTGTCGCTTTTTTATCGGTACGCCTTCAGGTCCTAGCGTTGTCCCCCCTACCTTTGGTGTCCCCTGCGTTCTAACAAACTGGGCATCAATACAGTTTCGACAGCACTTTAGTCAAGATATCTTTATTCCTAAACTTTACTGGTCTGAGAATGAGCAGCGCTATCTAACATTTACCGAAATGCTTTCTCCTGCTTATATAGTCACTGAAAATGTTGACTACTTTGATTCTATAGGCGTTAAAGTTGTCGATAATACTCCAGAGGAGATCAACGACTTAGTTTGGGAAATGTTGGAGCGACTGGAAGGGAAAATCAACTACACAGAAGAGGATGATCTGTTGCAGTCTCGCTTTGTCCAACTGGTAGATCCTGATGACATTTACAGTGGTTCTAGGATGGG
Organism: Microcoleus sp. T2B6; assembly: GCF_036700475.1. Lineage (NCBI taxonomy): Bacteria > Bacillati > Cyanobacteriota > Cyanophyceae > Oscillatoriales > Microcoleaceae > Microcoleus > Microcoleus sp. T2B6. The sequence continues at coordinate 17,943 of NZ_JAUBOZ010000039.1, forward strand.
GCGGAATTTTCTACAAAAGTATGCTCATCTCATGAATTTACCGCCAGATAACTTTGAATTGTACTTGCAGTTAGGGAATACCTTAGTTTCCCAGAATCAATGGGAGGAAGCACTGGTCAATTATCGCCGTGCTGTTGAACTCAACCCAGACTCTTTTGAATGCCATCACCAGTTAGGAAAAACCTTCCATAGCTTGGCAAGCGAGCTGAATCCTGAATCGGTACAATTATATAACTGGTTAGTGGAACTGCTCGCTCAACCAGGTCAGAGCAACGACTTTTCAACTGAGCCACTTCACCTCAGCGACTCCGCCTTTTTGCTGGCAACTTCTCACCTCAGCGACGAAGATTTTGTAGAGGAATTGTACCGCACCTATCTGAAACGGGCGATCGATGTAGAGGGCAGAAACGGCTTCTTCAATTCTCTCCGTCATGGCACACTCACCCGACAGCAATGCCCAGCTCAAATTCGGCAATCATCGGAATTTATATTCCTGTTAGTCGATTCAACCGTTTCAAGATGTTTCCAAGAAGCGATCGCGGCTTACCGCCGTGCAGTTGAATTAAATCCTGACTCTGACGAGTTGTGCCGCTGTTTGGGGGAAGCTTTCGCCCAAAAGGGCAATTGGAAAGAGGCTATTACTTGTTTTCGGAAGGCGATTGAACTCAATGCAAGCTCAGCAGAATTTTACCACAGCTTAGGGGAAGCTCTCACCCAAGTCGGTCAACAGTCCGACACGGCAGATGTCTACCTGTCTGCTAGCACTCATTACATGATGGCCGCATTACTAGCAAAGCAAGGAATGCTGGATGAAGCAATATCCTACTTCCAAAAATCACCCCAGCTCAAGCTTAGGGAGGAAGCCATCTACGAAAATATATGGAATGGATTGAATCAAATACCCATTAGGCTTGATGAGAATTTTCCTGATTACTCAACCGAACTCAATCAGCAATCTGCCTACCAATATTTTGATAAAAATAGCCAATATCGAGAGATTTTCCTCTCCTCTTTAACTGAAAACGACAAAAAGTTTCTTCGGGATTCTGGCTTGTCATTAGCAAATTTGGAGTTGATTTTCAAGGATGATATCTTTCTAGAAGAAATTTATATTAATAGTTTTAACTGTCGCTCAAAACACCAGCTTTCAAAACAAGTAGAAGGCGAAGCTCCAACTGTATGGCAAGCATTGAAAAACTATGCTTGTAGTAAAAGTATTGTAGAAACTGGCTATATTTATTCAGTCTGCCCCACAACTGGTAAAGTTATGAGGTCTCAAGAGTCATTTCATAGTGTTAGTTGGCTTCAAATCCTTTTTTATAGGTTTGTAGGATGTGAAGTATTTTATTTATTAATAGGACATAATTTAGGATGTAAAGTTTGTATTTACTTACCTCGTTTAAATTTAATTATTTATCACATAAAAGACCCATATATTGTAGCTGAGATTAATAGATTTAAAAGTTACACTGTTAGTTATTGGCAGGATTTTAAGCGTTATATATCATCAAATTCACCCAAAGAACTGGTTGCAACTCAAGGTTTTTACCCAAACCTGGGGCATTACTTGTGGAATGATGTTACGGGACTTCAATACTTATATGATAATGGAATCTTGAACAGAATCAGCAAATTCTTAATGGGACCTCATGAATATTTAAAATTGACCGATATTTTTGCCGAAATTCCTTGCGAGAAGATTGTCCAAATACCCGACAATTTGACTGTCTTTAAAACAATCTTAGAAAAAAACTATTTTGCTCTGAGAGCAACTGGCTATTTTATCACTCAGGGATTGGCAACAAGAATCTCTGAAGCTTACCGCAAGAAATGCTCTAAAACTTTTTTAGAAGAGATTGACAGAAGCAAGAAACATTTCCCCCTAATTTGTTTTCAACTGCGTACGCACAATAGAGTCTGGCTGTCTCAAGTAGAAGGAATTGCTAACATTATCACAAGCCTCTATCCAGATTTTCCGAATATGGGTGTTGTATTTGAGGGATTTTCACGTCCAGAAAGAGAAGAACTTAATAAGGACGTGAAGAAAACCGATCATACGTGGGATTTGGAAAAGATGATTGAAAGCGAGAACGCACTTGTTGACCAAATTCGCACTCTTATTCCGCCTGATATCTATATAGATAGCGCCATAGGTTGCATGATCTATGAAACTATTGCTTGGGATCAAGCTATGGATCTGTTTATTGCACCGGGAGGATCCGGGCTTACCTTTATATCATGGATTGCTAACAAACCAGGGGTGATACATGGAAACAGGGAGGCTTGTGCTAGCACTGCTCAAAGATATTGGATAGAGAGTCGAGAAAACATTGTGCCGCCAGTCTTTATATCTTTGGAGTATATTGTTGATGATGAGGCGAGTACATTTCATCCTCCTAATCGCAATTATGATTGTGATTGGAAAGTAGTTTATCAGGAAGCTCGGAAAATCATAAAACAGTTACAAGAAAGGGGATGAGCCAGTGATCTACCTCTTGACAGTTCAAGCAAGATTGATATTAATTATTTAATCTTAGGCTGGCGGGAAGCAAGCTTCTGGCATTGCTTTAATTCTACCTGCACTTGCTGTGCTGTATTTTTCCAAGCTCGGGCTTGGGATTCAAAGTAATTTGCTTGAGCTTGAAAGTAATCTTTGGCTCTATAAAAGTTGTTCGTTGTCCACATATTCATAATATGTTCTACCCGACTTCTAACCTTTTTGCCTATCGCCTGCGGACTCAATAAAGACTTCAACTCCCTAGCTGCTCTTGCGCCTACTTCCTGGGCTTGCGGATAATTGTGAAAGACGTAATACATGAGAGCAGCAGCGTGTTCGATATCAGCTTCCGCCCAAGTGTTCCCTCTTTTGTAAGGCCCCTGCTCTTCTACAAGCGTCACCAAATCGTATTTAACTAAAAAACTATTACCGACATTCATAAATTCCATATTAGACGAGTAAGCCGTGGCGATTACTGGCTTGCCGTAAAACATAGCTTCAGCCATTGTCAGCCCGAAACCTTCAGCCCGATGCAGCGATACATAGCAGTCAGAATTGTAAATTAAGGCATTCACCTCTTCCTTCATCAAATGCCCCTCTATCAGGTGAACTGACGGATAGTTTGCCACTAACTCCTTAAATTTATCTCGCTGGTGAGGATAGTGCTCCGAGTTAGAAAACTTTATGACCAGCAAAACATCGTTATTTGACTCGCCGAAAGCTTGGATAAATGCCTGAACTACTCCTTCGGGATTTTTTCTTTCAAAGGTGCTCAGAGAGTCAAACATAAAAAGAAAAATAAACTTATCTGTAGGCAAACCTAAAGCTCCTTTTCCCAAAGAAGGCTGGGGCAGATCGAGGCTAGGCATGATCTTAATCACGGGGATAGGCGACACCGCTGCGATCGCTTCTGCTGAGTGATTGCTGTAAGTCCATATCTCGTCAAAGAAATCGAAAGCAAACCGCCACTCTGGAGGAAATGTCGGCAGTTCCCAAGCCCAACATCCAATATTGTAGTGATTTTGAAAATAACTTTTACCAAAAGCATCAATAAATGTACCCAGGGACTCGGCATTCACGTTGACCAAGTTAATTGCATAGGGGTTTTCTGCCGCAAAATCTTCCTCTTTGTAGCTGGTATCTAAGTTCCGGTGCCACTGGACATTCAGGCTATTAACTGTGTAGGGAATCCCCGCAGCTTTGATGGATCTAATATTGGCTCTGACACCTTCCCCAAGCCCAAACTCACCTTTGACAAAACCGCCTATATTAACTCCAAAATTAGAGTTTAATGTTTCCTTGTTCATAACATATCTCCCGTTATTCATAATTTAACTCACTCACGATCAAGTGCGGTCTTGCGGTATGCAAGTCAACAGCCGCAGCGGTTGCTTAAAATTCTATCTTTGCCGAGCCAGAGCTTGCTCCAGCTCCTTTTGAAGCTGGTGTGCCATCTGTCTCACAGCCAGATATTTGGATTGCAGCCAATCTTTTTCTGCCTGAACTTCCTGCATCAAAGTTTGAATCCGCTTCAATTCCTCCTGAGTTTGGCTTAGTTGCTCTTGCACTCCCTGCAATTGCTCAATTTTCCCTTGCATCAATTGTACAAAAGCGTGAGATTCCTCTAACTCTTCCTCAGAAGTGTGAAGTTGAGCAGCAAGCGTTGAAACCAGGAAAATAAAGTCAGGGGACTGTTCTAATTCTGCTGCTGTTTGGATTTCGGGCTGAGATTTCTCTAATTCTTGCTGTTCCTGATAAAGCATTTCGTAAAACAGAGGGGTAGGCTCTGCATTTAAGTTTAAGTGAAAATCGGCTGACACCTTAGAAAGCTGTATAACAGCGATCCCATTAGCACAGGGCCAAGGTGAATTGTATTCGACACTGCTAAGTTCGACAGCCTTTGATTCCCCCCAAACCATGCGGGGGCTGCTGCTTGTTGTTTCTATATTTATTAGCTTTAAAAAGCTAATTGATATAGCTGCTTGGGGAATGCCATATTTTTCGACTAAAAGATCCAAATACTCTTGACTGCACTGAATAAACCATCCGGCATCCGTGAGTTTGCCAAAAGGCACTGTAATCAAAGCTTTACCGTCTGTAGCAAGCAGGTCGTATATTTTGGCAATTGCTTTTAGCGGTTCTTCCAGATCGCGGGACTCTACCGACTGCCCGTAATGACCCGAAGGCTCAGCTCCCTGTCCTATATGTTCGACAGTAGAAACTGACACTATAGCGTCGTATTTCTCAGGCGATAAAAAGCTGATTAAGTCTTGATTATCTACCCCGACATCTATTTCAAATTTATCTATGATTTGTCTAGACTTAATTCCCAGATAGTCGCTGAGGGTGTTTTCATAATGAGAAAGTACATGGCCTACTTCTAGAATCCGTTTTTTACTGTCGAGATTGGCCAGAAAGTCAAAGGCGATCGCAACCTCAACTGCTCTCTCTGATGGATTGTTAAATTGGATTCTATTATAGGATAACTTTTTTCCTTGAAAAACAAACGTATTCTTCCACTCTGTCATCTTTAGTTTTTCACTTCCCAGATAGGTATTTTCATCTTTGCCTCAACTTATAAAAAAAATTGCAGCAATGTGTGAACCGGATACTAGAACTTGCACATTGAATTTCTTTTCCTGCAAGAGCGAGAAAGCGGTTGATTGAGAATCCAACTTTCCCGGAGACTTGCACGACAGATATTCAAATTTTAGATGAGTTTGCCTTGGTAAGGAGGCGGCGCATCAATTGTTTCCACTCTTCTGAGTTCGTCAAGGCATGGCTGTCAAGCTGCCCACCTTTCTCCGAGGAGAAAGTGCTAAAACTCTCTAACCAGTTACTTACTGTTTCAGTTCGCGGTAAAGACGTAAATTTCAAAGATTCCTGCAAGCACTCCCGCATTTTTTTCAAATCGCCGCTGCGATAGGCATACCATCCCTCCCACACTAATAGTCTGTAATGCTTTTGACCGTTTCCATTTGCCTGATTAGCAACAGCTTGTTGAAATTCTGCTCGCTGCAATTCCCAGTGATCCCGCTCTCCTTGAGCTTGAGAGCGCTCTAACTGTTCCTGAAGCTGGTGCAATTGAGACTGAGATTGCTCGAGTTCTGCAAAAACTTCGTGATACTGAGACTGCCACTGCTTCATTTCCTGCTGAGCACAGTGTGCAACAGACATCGCTTGAGAGAGTTCCTCTTGAGTGCGGTATTCCTGCGATCGCAAGTTTACCACCTCTACCTCGGCAGCGTGCAACAGCCCCTGCAATACCTCCAATTCTTCCTGGCGTTGCTGCAATTGTTCCTGAGTGCGCTCAAAGTCCTCCTGCATCTGGTGCTGTTGCCTCTGGAAGTTGGCCGCCTCTAGCTCGGCGGCCTGCCGTTGCGCCTGCAATACCTCCAATTCTTCCTGGCGTTGCTGCAATTCTGCCTGAGTGCGCTCAAAGTCCGCCTGCATCTGGTGCTGTTGCTTCTGGAAGTTGGCCGCCTCTAGCTCGGCGGCCTGCAGTTGCGCCTGCAATACCTCCAATTCTTCCTGGCGTTGCTGCAATTGTTCCTGACTTCGCTCAAAGTCCTCCTGCATCTGGTGCTGTTGCGCTTGCAACTGTGCCACTTTGGCCTCATTTTGATGCAGCCGCGCCTGCGATCGCTCCACTTCCTCCTGAGTCTGGTACAGTTGCGCTTGAAATTGTACCAATTCTGACTCTTTCTCGTGCAGTTTCGCTTGCGATCGCCCTATTTCTGTTTTAGCCGCGTGCAGTTGCACTTGAGATTGTACCAATTGTGCCTCTTTCTCGTGCAGTTGCCCTTGAGCTTGTCCTAACTCTGTTTGAGTTGCGTGCAGTTGCGCTTGAGATTGTACCCATTGCGCGTAGGTGTCGTGCAGTTGCGCTTGCGTTCGCCCTAATTCTGCCTCTGTCTCGCGCACTTTTACTTTGTACTGTTCTGAGTCAACTTTTTCAATAGTTTGCTGGTAATCTCTCGATACCAATAAAAAGTCTTTCAGTCCTAGCGAGTCATAATAAGATAATCTTTCAAACAGTGCTTCCGGTATATTACTTTCTGTCAGCAGGTGCAGCGACGAACCATTTGAGTACAGGTTTAAGCCCAACCTTTCTGCTAAAATAAAAAGTGATTTTGGAGTGTAAAAAGAGATGTGCTGCCCTTCGTGAGGCGCATAGTACCACCACTCTTCTGGTTTTGGGTCGCTGTCCGGCAGCAACTCCGTGCTAAATAAGATGTTTTTTGAATACTTTAATATCTCGCTAATTTCAACAATAGGATTGACAAAATGCTCGAATACTTCAAACGAAGTTGCTACTTCATAAGTTTCTCCCTCTTGTAAATTAGCTTCAAACCCTTGGGAAAATATATTTTCGCAATACTTGTCTTGCCAGAAAAACTTATAGTTGATGTCTCTCATCAGCCGGACAAATAAGCCGTAGCCACCGCCGCAGTCTAGGAAATTTGCCTCCGGGTTAAATAGTTTGGCAATTATATTACTCGCTACTCTCGATAGCATATAGTTTCTAAACACTAAACCCGCATCGCTGTGGGCTATAGGGCTGGCATAAGCTTCTTCCAGCCAGTAAGGATCTTCTGTTTGAACAAACCTGCAATTCCTACATTGAAAATAAGACACATCATATTTGTTTAAAACTTTGGCGCGGGCAAAGTAAAACGATTCCGCTTCACAAATTTTGCATTTCATATTTATGCTTCCCTCTAGCAACTGCTTGGCCAACTGTCTGAACACGAACCGGACAATAAATTCTGGATTTTCGTCTTACTTTCTTTACTGCCAATCTCCGCAGTATTTTACCTCATTTTGCGCCTAAACGAGAGATTTTTTCTTAAGCTGAGGCGATCGGGGACTAGACAAAAAATTCTATCTACTTTGCTCAATCCCCAACCCCCGCATTCCCAACTCTTCGACTCGTATGCCAAGCGCGAACAGGCCTACAACATGGGTAACAACTTAAGAATTAATTTCATTTGTCAATCAGTAACATTACTCAAAAAAACTGCTTTTCTAGGAGTGGAAAATTGGCGATTGGGGAGTGGGTGGGCATAAATCTGGCGCTCGGCATGATTCCTCGATCGCCCCAATCTGAGTTTTCTACCCAAAATCCGAGTAAATTCTGAGCATAATTGCTGATTGACAAATGCTTCCCTAACTTAAGTTGTCAGGGATGGGCCTACAAACACAACTAAGTTAGCAAGAAGCCCTACCTACACAGCATTTTCACGCTGGGGTCGCGGTTTCCTCTACCTGATCGGCTTCAGGCAGAGCACCTTTCATTAAGCCATCCAAGATACAGTGACAAATGCAGAGGTGGGTAATTTCAGCAAACCCGTAAGCCATTGTAGGGACGTAGAAATTGAGGTTGCCTAATTGGCGCAGGGGATTATCTGGCTCGAAAGCCGAGAGCGTAATTACGTAACAGCCCATTTGATTCGCTTGATTTGCGCCTGCGAGGATATTAGCAGACTGTCCAGAACTGCTAATGGCAAAGACGATATCTCCCGGCTGAGCAAAGGTAGCGATCGGCTTGCTAAAAACTTGTTCGTAGCCAAAATCATTGCTGATGCAGGTGAGGAGGGCTCCGTCGTTAAAGGCCATAGCCGGAAAACCCCCGTTCCGCCAGTAGTCGATCGCCTGGTGGCTGGCAACTGCTGCACTGCCGCCATTGCCAATAAAAATTACCTTTTTTTGCTGTTGGGTTTGCTTCCGCACTAAGGCAGCAGCCCGACTAATGCCTTCATCAAAAGACAGAGGTTGAGATTGGCGATCGCTGACCTCGAAAGTTTCGCTCAGACTCGCCAACTGGCGGAAATAATCAGTAGCAAAAGCAAGTTGCGACGGTAGTGTTTGCATAGGTACAGAATCTGGATATTGCAAAATAGAACGGGGCGGAACTCACTTGGAAAAAGCCTGCCAAGCTGCTGTGAGTTCAGGGGAGGCGATCGCATCCACAACTTTTGGCAAATTGTGCTGGATGTGAGGAACTGTAGGCAACTGAGCCAACTCCTCAAAGGTAAACAGCCCGAGTGCTTGACCTTCGGTTAATTGTAGCTGGCTGGCGGCTGTTGTCAGAGGCGCACCGTAGATATAGGTGACGCAAGGGGGGTCGGACTCTTCCCACGTCAGCAAGAACTTGAATTCGGGCGGCGTCCAGCCTATTTCTTCTTCAAGTTCCCGCGCGATCGCTTGAATGGGAGTTTCTCCGGGGTCTACAGCCCCCCCAAACAGCCCCCAATAATTGGGGTAATAAATATCAGGTTTGTTGTCTCGCAGTTGCAGCAGCAGGCGAGGCCCCTGATAAATAAACGCCTTGGAAACCTGAATCATCATTGGCGGCGGAGTTTCTCGAGCCACAGACATTATTTTTGTCCCAAACACTCAAACCATTCCTTTGTTGCTTGCTGAATCGAATCAGGCGTCCAGACCGGGGCCTCTCGCCACAGATCGATATTTGCCAGCATTTGCGATACCCCCTCTGGAAAAGAAACCTGTGGCTGCCATTTCAGTAGGGTTTTCGCTTTAGTAATGTCTCCCCAGGTACAGTCAGGTTCTCCGGGACGCTTGGGGATGTGGACGATTGGCCCTCCTAATAGTTCCACTAAAGTCAGGACGCTTTGAGGCTGGCCGGAGCAAATATTGATGATTTCACCCGCCAAATCTGACTCCGCAGCTTTCACAAAGCCTTCTACAACGTCGCTGACAAAGGTAAAGTCCCTGGTTTGGGTGCCGTCTCCGACCAAAGTAAAAGGTTTTCCCGATAATTTCTGAGCTAAAAAGACACCAAAAACAGCGCCGTAAGCTCCAGTAGTTCTAGAACGCGGGCCGTAGACGTTAAACAGCCGCAGGGATAGGGCCGGCAGTTTGTAGACCTTCGCCCAGTGAAGCACGAGTTGCTCTCCTAGATACTTAGTGAGAGCGTAGGGGTGTTCGGGAGAACAGGGATAAGTTTCCGGGGTGGGGTACTGGTCCGGGATGCCGTAGCAAGTCGAGGAAGCGGTGTAAATGAAGCGCTGGACTTGGGCGCTGCGGCAGGCTTCTAATAAGGCAAAGGTGCTTTGGACGTTGGCGTGGTAGTAATTGCCGGGGTTCTCAATGGACGGTACTAAATCAGCCAATCCCGCTAAGTGAAATACCCAGTCGATGCCTTCTAGGGTAGAGGGAGCGATGTCGGCTAAATCTTGTTCGAGAAAGGTAAAGTCGCCGTAGGTTTTGGCTGTTGCTAAGTTGGCTGTGCGACCTGTAATCAAGCTGTCCAAGCCAGTTACAGAGTGACCTAGAGCCAGGAGGCGATCGCAGAGGTGGCTGCCAATAAAGCCGGCCGCACCCGTAACTAAGCAGCGTTTTGAAGTTGTCATTAATCCTCCGGTTCTAATTCCTCGCCGAGAAATATTGTCCACAACATCTTACAGAATTACTGCCACAAAGCCTAGCAGCTTTAGCCGGCGAATCTAAAAATTAACCTTTGCTAATTTGCTGCCGCCACATTTCCTCAACTAAACGCATATCTTCTAAAGCATCTGCACCGCTAGCGATCGGTTCTAAGCCTTCTTGAACGTCTCTGACAAAAGCCTCTGCCTGACGGCGAAAAGCCCACGTCCACCCGCACACGGGAGTATAAACCTCGTGCAACAAATCTTTGCCCTTATACAGTTCTACTTTTGCCGGTACATTTCTCAACATTCCCGGCGGATGTTCGATGCGAAGGCGGCCGCGAGTAAAATATATTTCTGTGACTTCATCCCAACCCCGGTAGGTTAAACTACCTGCTTCTAAAACAGCGGCGTAACTGCCGAAGTCTAGGACAGCTACTTGTCCGTCGCTTTGTTTAAATTCGACGAATTTTACTTCAGGAGTGCGGCCTAAAAGATAGCGCAGCAGGTTGATGTTGTGGCAGTAAACGTTGAGAAACCGCGCATATTTCTGTTTGTACTCGTTCGGCATCCAGTCAGGAGCGATCGCCCACTCTTGACTGGATTCCGAAGTTTTTTCATCGGTGATAATTTGACCGTCAATATTGCAGTAAAATTCTCCCGTAAAGCAGTGAGATCGAACAAAAGTAACTTCGCCTAGTTCTCCAGTCTGCAACAGTTCATCTACAATTTTTTTTGCTGTTTGGACACCTTCATCGTGGCGTTTCATGTAACCCACGGCATAGCGAACTCCTCTATCGCGAGCTGCTTTTACTAAAATTTTTGCTTGTTCTACTGTTGCCGCCATCGGTTTTTCTGTAATGATATGCTTGCCGGCATTCAAGCAATCTAGGGCGATCGGGCCGATTTTCGGGCGTGAGGTGGCTACTGCCACAGCGTCAACTTCAGCGTCGCCCAGCAGTTCTTCGTGGCTTGAATAAGTGCGGGGAATGCCGTAACGTTCTGCGACCAGGCGGCGGCGTTCCGGTTTGTGTTCTGCGATCGCTGCAATTCGGCACTCGTCAATCGTTGCATAATTGGCTGCGTGAGCTAACTGTCCCATCAGTCCCGCACCCACAATGCCGATATTTACAGTTGAAATTTTTGGCTCGGAAGACATACATTTTCGATGAGTTGACGGCAGGAATTCTAAATACTAACTGGCTTTTTTTTGAAAACAGCGAAGTGATATTGCACTCCCCAATTCTTGATAAAAATAGCATCGGAGTTGCAGAAATCTGTTAAACCTTTTACGTCGCCCGCCGCCAGCAATTCAAAAATTATGTCAATACTTGCTATCAGTTGAATTGCCTCCTGCTTCTCTGCTTCTGAATCTGCTAGTACATCGCCCTCGCTCAACAATTTTTTAATCTGCTGCAAATCTTCTCGCACTTGTTGAACTACGCTCGCATCAAAATCATCAATCAATCTGTCAATCGAAGTTACTATCCTGTTCGCTACATCGCTAACTGCCTTGACTTCATCTGGCGATTGAGCAAACAAAAATAACTTCTTGCCAAAAGCAAAGCTCAGGCTACTTCTGGCAATAAAATCTAAATTGTTTGCTAGCTGTTCCTCTGGCGACAGCTCTTTTTTGTGCCAGTAAATGCTTAAAGTATCGCTGTAGTTAGGCCACGAAGAATACAGGGAAAACCCTGCTGACGATAACTTGCAGCACAAATCACTCGCATTCAAAAAATACTCATATCTCACAAATGGATTGTTCAAGACATCCATCACCCAAGATTCAAAAGCCCGCGTGTGAGGGATGGAGTTCCATTTGGCTTGAAATAGTCTCCAGGCATTTTCTGGGGAATCTAAACCTGTTAAAGCTTTAGTTCTAGCGTGAATTACTTTTAATATTAATTCGAGAAAAGAAGCTGTCGATTCGTAGTAGTTAATCACGCAAAATCCGTTTTCATTTAAGAGACGGCTGAAAAGTTCAATCCAGGTTGATTCGGGACGGACTGTATAAATGAAACCCTCAGCAACAATTAGATCGTATTTTTCTTGAGATTCAAACTGGGCAACATCAACTTCAACTAAAGATTCCAATTTGTCTTTCAAATTGAACTTTTCAAAGTACGCTAATATTTGAGGACGAGCGTTGGGGTTCGGTTCAACTAATGTCAGATTCGCTCCCCAACGGGCAAATACCAGTGAATTTTCGCCTGAATCGGGGCCAAATTCGACTGTACGGGATCCTTTAAATATTTGTACGGGCAAGTGCAGCTTGTCGCAAAATATATGGGATCTTTGGCGATCGTAGCGATCTAGTTGTTCGATAGTTGTGAACCGAGCAAAGGTGGGCAAAATACTTTGCTGTTCGTAATAGGCATACATTTTGTCAGTTTTTGGTGCAGTCATTGTCCAGAAATTCCTTGGGGGATGATTTGATGCGATCAATTTTACTGTATTCACCCTAGCTCGCAGACAGCTAATACCAATTTCAAAAAAGAATGCGACATTTGTATCGACGCTGAGTGTTGGGTTTTGTACCTCAAACCCACCTAATTATGGCAAATATTTATGAAATTGCTACAAACAGGTAGGTCTAACTAAACACAATATCCCCAGCGGAAAAAAAACGATTTCTCAGCCGACTTTATTTAACCCTACCTGCTTATTTTTAATTAAGGTAATCTTTAATTTTAGCAAGGATAGGTATGGAATCTAGACCGTGTTCTGTCGCGAATGAAGTTTGAGCTAGACTCTCGACAATACTATTAGCACAATTATAGTTTTTGTCTTCTCCATACCTTCGAGTTAATTCCACTAATAATTCCAGAGCGTAATCGGGAAAATTGAGAATATCAGCAATGCAAGCGAGTTTCAGTATTCGATCGGGTGTCGTCAAATGCCTATTTTTGTCGTGTTCCATCAAATCCCGAAACCAAAAAGCTTCGCAAGCAAAGAATAACTGGCCGCGGTGCTCTTTCGACAAGATAGGAATGCCTCTGCGTTTACCGCGAGCTATATAGGATAAATCGAATAATGTAAAACCCTTCTGTCTCCTAAGGTAGACATCTATATCTCCAAACAAAGGTTGATTCTCGTACAATTCAATAAACATAGTTTCAGCTACGACAGCTAGGATGCTGCTCTTCATAAGATTTGAGGCGCCTTCTAAAACATTCAGCTCTCCTCCTTGAACATCCATCATGATGATGTCTATTTCTTGAGGGTCTATTTTTCCAAAGAAATCATCGAGACTTATTGTTTCAATGTCTTCTATAGAATAAGTTGTGAAAGAACCTTCTGTTGTACTAAATTCCCAAATTCCACTCTCTTCTTGATATGAACTAAATCGCTCCATCATGGATAGTTTAGGAGGATAGAGGGACGAGCCGCAGGCATTTCTTGATACGTATAGCTTCTGCTTTCCTGATGAATCCCAAATAGCCATTGGAATGTGCTTTTCAGTCCAACTTACATTTTTTGCTGCCAAATTAGCATTCAACACATCGCAAGCAGAGCGATCGGCATCAAAGCCATAAATGGTTAGATTTGGAGCGAATATTTCCCATCCTTTCCCGGCTAAGTTCTCGTCGCGAGAACCCACAAAGCAAACATTTATGTGAATTTGATCTAAATGACCGCTTTTCTTTAAGTTTTGCAAAAACACTGACATTCTCACGCTCCTATCGATCGACTATGCAAAGCTGGAATCTTGGGCAGTCTAGTCTTATTTTACCATACAGCGAGTTGGTTAGACTCTCTGCCACCCTGTACTATACCGAAGGTTAGTGTAAGTAGCTGACTGTATGCAGTTGTTTGGTTAAACTTTCCATAAAAGTGCTTACACCATCGGTGTCTTGCTCGCTAGGCGACCACAAAGCAAACACTGTGTCGCTTCTGTTAAAAGGGCCAGTGGTTGTTTCGTGGAATACTAAAAACTCGGAATGGATCAGCAGCGTGTGATAGTAAGGCTCTGAAAGTCGATAGTAAAATTGCTTACCCGATTTAAAATCACCCATTTGAATTGCTTCGACGATGCTGCCTTCTTCATTAAAGATAATTACGTCAGCCGAGCCTTCTATTATATGAAATGATTCGCTTTTCTGCAAGTGTTTGTGCGGTCTGACGTAAGTATCTTGAGCGTGAACTATCAGCATTTCGTGCAGTTTGTCGTCAACTCCTTTGTGCGAACACAATCTAATCCGCTGGCGGATATTGTGTTGAGACATTTCTTTTAATGATTCTATGTCTTGTTGATTCACTTTGACGATGGGTTCGTCAGCGTACAGCACTTCTTTGTTGAATTCTTTAGTCCGCATGGTTTGATTCCCCAAGATAGAATAACTTAAATTTTTAGGGCGAGTTTACTAGCAGGAAAAATTGACGCAAATGTTCCTCCTTTTTCCAAAAAAGCTTGATTGTTTTGCAGGACTTTTGTTTCGCTGTCGGGACTGAGACTTAGCAGGCACAGTTTGATGTCATTTTCTAGCAAAGCAGCAGAATTGTAAATTGGCAGTCGCGAACTGGGCATGAACAGTCCTTGTTTGTTGGGGTTGTCGTCGGCGACAAATTCAAAATAGCCGTCTAACTCTAAGAAGGTGATAAAGGCACAGCACAGATGTCCAGCACCCATCAATGCAATTTTACCTTGATTCTGTCGGTATTCGGAAAAAAAGGTTTTCAATTTTTGCCGCTGTTCGGATAATCCTTGAGCGAAATCAGTAAGTCTGCTTTTTTCATTCTCTAAAATGCTGTCTGAGGGGAAAGTTGGAGTTACTGATTTTTGGCACTGTCCGATGCCGACGAGGGAATTTTCAAAGGGGTAAGGGAAGCTGTCAAAATGAATTAGCGAGAGTCCGCTAAAACTGAAACTGTTGCGGAAAGTTTCTGGAGTAAAGTAAATTATGTGTTCTTCCCAGATAGTGGTGTAATCGCATTTGGCAAGCGATCGCTCGCAGTCGGGTACTTCTAATATGATATATCCTTCTGGTGTTGCCAGTTCTCTGAGTGCTGCCGCGAAGTCTAGCGTATTATAGGCGTGTTCTAGGATGTGCCTAGCTATGACTATATCTGCTTTGCCGCGGGTCTGGGCGATGGATGCGGCTGTTTCCTGTGTTAAATGCGACTGAATTGTTTCTACTCCAGAACGGCGATCGCTGATTCCCAAATCTGTTTCGGGGTCAAGTCGCCAGGTATTTTTAAATCCCAGTTTCTGCATCCTTTCTAACAGCGGGTCATCTTTAAAGCTGATTCCACCGATCGCCGCATCTCGATTAATTCCCGGCAGTTTGCTGATTGTATCTGCTAGGGTATCGAGGTGCCCTTCCGGTTCTCGGTAGGTAATCCAATCGTAAAGCGGTTTGAGTTCTTCGGCTGGTACGGGACGGCTGATTTGAACCAGTCCGCAAGCGCTGCATTGGCCGACTACTATCGGGTGACTGTACTCTTCTGCGCTTGGAGAATCCAGAAACCGGTTGCTAATTGGCTGCATTCCTAAATCCAGCAAGTCTACCACTTCTTGATTTCCGCAAATATGGCAAGTGTTCATCAAATTTTATCCTCTATTTAGTTGGTTTTTGCTGACTTAATTTGCTCTAATTCTGATTGGTATGTTTGCCGCATTCCCTCTGCCAAATTCGTAAAACTGATGTTTGGCAAAAGTTTAGCTATATGGGAAGTATCAAATTTATGATCTACCTTTTCTTTGGTTCTGGGGCGCGAAGTTACTGGAATTTTTGACGGCACTAACTCTTCGATAATTCCTAGGGCTTCAACATAAGTATAACTCCGGCCACTGGCGATATTGAAAACTCCTTCGCAATCAGCCACAGCTAATTCATGCAAAATTTTTACTGTGTCTTCTACAAAGACAAATTCCCGCAGTTCCGTACCATCTCCCCAAAGTGTAATTTGTTCTTGATTCAGGGCAGCTTTGATGAAGCCACAAGGGCCGTAAGAATAAGAGCGATCGCCCCCTCCGTAAACTAAGGCAGGACGCGCGATCACTAGCTGTGTTTTGCCCTGTCCTTCTAATGTTTTGCGAAACAAACATTCAGCGGCGTATTTGGCTGTTCCGTAATAGGTACGCGGTTGAATTGGGGTTTCTTCGGTAATGTTGGTGTTGTGGATGTCTTCGCCGTAAACAGCGGCCGAACTGATAAAAACTAAGCGTTTTGCAGGATGGCTTTGCAGCAGGTGGCACATATTGACAGCCATCTGAATGTTTTGGCAAAAAGCATCTACAGTGTCTCCCAACTGTTTCTTAATTGCAGAACACATCACGACTGCTGTTTGCAAGTCTAAAAATTCTGCGATAGAGAAGGTATCTTCCGCTTTTGTGAGGTCGAAATCGGGGAAAGAACGGCCGACAATTTCTATTTCCGGCGATCGCTGGCGGAAAAATCTTTCTAAATGACCTCCGATAAATCCGGTATTGCCGAGAATAATGACTCGCCGAATATCGCTGGGAGTGACTGGGTTAGTGGGTGCAGGCATCTTGCTTTTCCTGAATAGTTAAAGTTTTAAATTACAGAAATTTCGGGCAAAGGCAAGATAAAATGTCCTCCCTGATTTAGGTAAGCTTGATGCTTTTTCATAATGGGTTCAGCGTATCTCCAAGCGAGTATAACTACACAGTCAGGTTTGCGATCGTAGAGGGCTTGCGAGGGCAATACTGGAATGTGGTGTCCGGGGGTAAATAAGTTATGTCGGACTGGATTGTCGTCTACGAGAAAACTCAGCAAATCGTTAAGCTCGAAGTGATAAAGTAGGGTAGTAACGCCTACAGAAGCGCCGTAGCCTGCTACTGTTTTTCCTTGTGCTTTCATGTCGCGCAGCAAGGCGAGAAGCTGCTGTTTGAGGCTGTCAATTTTAGCAGCATAAGCTTTGTAAATTTCCGGGCGATCGCAGCCTTGATTTGTCTCGGCTTCTATCATGTTGGTGACAGATTGCGACACCGATCTCCCGCCTCCAGCCAGCTGCACGGTGCCGCGCAGGGAACCGCCTTTAGAAGTTATGCGTTCGATGTCTATCAATTCCATATTGCGGCTGCGGAAGAAAGTTGCCAGGGGTTTGACAGAGAAGTAACTCAGGTGTTCGTGATAAATAGTGTCGAAAAGATACTGGTCGATTAAATCGACGCCATACCCTGTTTCAAACACAAATACGCCGTCAGGGGCTAACAGGTGGCGGATGCCATTCATCATATCAGTCAAGTCGTCAATATTAGCAAATACGTTGTTGGCAGTGACGACGGATGCAGCGCCGCGTTCGTTTTTAATCTGCTGGGCTAATTCGGCGCTAAAGAAGGTAGGCAGCGTTTCAACACCTGATTCTGTTGCTTTTTGAGCGATGTGGCGTGCTGGTTCCACTCCCAAGACGCGCATTCCCCGTTCTTGGAAGTGCCTCAGCAGGGTGCCGTCGTTGCTGCCAATATCGATCGCGATCGCCCCTGCTGCTGGTTTTACCCTCTCTACCACTGCCGAAGCGTATCTGCGGAAGTGTTCGACTAAACCCAAAGAAATTGAGGTGGTGTAGATGTATTTGCCGTATAGCACTTCCGGGTCAACTACGTCAAGCAGTTGTAACAAACCGCAACTGCGGCACAAATAAAGGTCTAGCGGATAGGTTTCTTGGTGTTCGCCGAGGTATTCGCTCGAAACGTAGCGATCGCCCGGTGGCGTTGCTGCTACGGGCACGGCGAGTTCTACATCAGTTGCACCGCAAAGGCGGCAAGTGCTGCGCCGGAAAGATGAGTTGCTCATGTTGGGCTTGGTTTGGGAATCTGACGAAAGGCTCAAGTTTCTTATTAAATCAGTTGACGTACCAATTACTCAATCTGGCAACAAATAAGCGTACTTTCGCAAAAAGTCTCGCCCCATCCGGTTGCAAAATTCGTAAGCTTGATAAGTAGGCGACAGTGCATTCAACCTCTGTAGCAAAGCTTCATCTTCTGCGGTGAAACAGCTTTTGCCATCCAGCAAATCCAGCATTTCCACTAGCGCGTCCTTGATTTCCTCTGGCGTATTGTCCACCATCTGAATGCCCGCTGGGTCTAGCTGATGCGTGAAAGTTGCCCCATCAACGGGCGGTTGCAGGTGTTCTGCAAAAGTCAGATAGCGCTGCTGTTCCACCGACCAAGCTAGTTTGGGAATAAATAAGCTGTGTTTGCCACAAACCAGCCAGAAAGCGTGGGACATCGGTATCGAGTTGGTCATCACTGCGGGCACGCCAAAGGTGGGCGGTATGTGAATTGGCCCGGAGGTAGTACCGAGGAACAAGCGGCACTCTGCCCACAGAAATACGTCCATCCAGTCGCTTCTTTTGTCGCACAGAGCGTAATCGAGCGCGTGTTCTGTTGCTGGTAGAGGTTTCATAGAGGGGTCGCCCGTGCGTATCACCCACCCGCCCCGCGCCGTAATCGTGTTGATCGCCAATAAGTATGTATCGATATCGCCGTTGCGGGGGGCACAGCGTCCTTGTTGATTGTAAAAGCCGTCTTCGCGAACGTGAAGGCTAACAAACCAAGCATCTTTGGGGACACCGAGTTCTTGGAGGCAGCGCCTGCCTTGTTCCCGGTGAGTATCTGACAGGGTGAGTAGGGGCGGACGGTTCTCTGCTTCCCACTGTTTTTCAACTGGTACGTTAGCACGACAAAACCGCTGACCATTAGGGAGAGAGACTGATGTCTTGCGACCCCAATCTATGTCTCTAAGTTCTTGTTTGTTCGCTAGTGGGGAGAGCAAGCTGATTAAGTGGGGGTCGCAAATAAATTTGATCGGGCCTTGTTGACGCCAGTAATTGAGGTAACAGGGATTAGCAACTTTACTCTCTGCCAGGATACAACAGTAATTTGGTATCCAGCCCAGGCTTACCATTTTGGCGTAAATCTCCAAATTTCTCAAGTGACCGATCGCCTCAATCCAAGTTTCTGACACAAATCGGATGCCCAATTTGGCTAGCGGGTGATTTCCTTTGAATTGGAACTGTTCCTTTGTTGAACTTTCGCCTTTGCCGTGCGATCTTCGAGGCTGCCACTGCATAAATGCAACTGCCAACTCAATTTTCTGTTGCAGTTCTGGCCAGTCTGGTTTGAGGGAAAGCGCCCGCAGCCAATAAATCATTGCTTCATCCATTTGCCAAACCCCGCAGTTTAGCTTTTCCAGGGCGTTTCCCATCGAGAAATACGCTTGTGCCCAGTCTGATTTGAGGGCAACGGCGCTGCGGTAAGCTGCGATCGCCTCTTCTATGCGATTGAGTTTTGCCAAAGTTTCCCCTAGCTGGTAATGAGAACTTCCGCATTCTGGGTTGAGTTCAATAGCGCGGCGGTAAGCTGCGATCGCAGCTTCCATATCTCCTTTTTGGGCGCTCGCTTCTCCTAAGTTGCGGTGAGGCTCATCATAATTTGGATCGAGTTCTATTGCCCTGCGGTATAAACTAATAGCTTCATCTAGTCCATCGGTTTTAGCTAAAATTTCGCCTAAATTGTTGTTAAATACTGAGTTTTTTGGCTCTAGTTCAACGGCTTTTCGGCAATAGCTAACCGATTCATCTAAGCGTTCCATTTGAGCTAAGATTTTTCCTAAACTGCTGTAAGACCGAGCCGAATTTGGATTAATTTCTATAGCCTTCCTGCAAGCAGCCGCAGCTTCAGCCATCTCCCCTATTTCTGCTAATGCCTCTCCTAACTTTTGGTAAAGCCGCTCCAACATACTTGGGCAAGCAGCAACAGAGCCATCAATTTTTTCTTTTTTATAAGAATTGCTTAGATCGTTGAGATGTTTATCGGTCATTTAAACAGCATCCTTTTTTATTCTTTTACGTGGGCGACCATCCAAATTTATCGAAGAGTCGTTTGGGAATCATGCTTGAGGCTTTTGCTGCTTGTTCTGAGGTGAACACTTCTCGCCATTCGTCTGCCCTGCCTTGGCGATAGTGCAATTTCCCCTGCTGCGGTGGTTCTGGAAAAGTAAATCGCGATTTATCTATTTCATAAAAGTTTAGTATTGATTCAAAAAAAGCTTGAGGATCTGCCGCTAAATCTTCATATTTTGTAAATAGTATCTTGGGATAAAATGACGGATTGGCTTCGGCATCCAGCCATCCTTCTATAAAATTTATGACTGCCGACAGGTGCCCTTTTTCTATTTGCCAACTTATTTGATCTGTCAACGATAGGGAAAAATAGTTTTCTGCATCAGGTATAATGTGCATTAGAGAAATCACATCTTCTGTTTCTGCTATTGTTTTGCTTAAATGGTGTACCCATGATAGGATTGCTTGTCTGGGGTCGCGGACGTGAACAATTAATCTATCTAAAACTTCAGTAATTAAACATAAATTCCTTAAAGATGCAGGCAAATGTTCGTGAGCCAGCTTCATTTCGTCAGCCAAAATATTAACAGCGCCGCGGCTAATATTTTCACCGTCGTCGACGACTATTCGCATCCAAGGTTTATTTAAGCCATTGGAAATAGCTTCTAAAACGTACATACTCCCTGACTTCGGCAAAGTATTTAGAAAGATACCGGGAATTTCTCCATTGGCGATTATGGCTGCTGTTTTAATTTGGTTAGACTTATATAAATTGCTAATAGCGTCATTCTTCCGGCCTCGCGACAGCATTATTTTGCCGATTTCGGTGTAAGCTGACGCAAAGTTGGGATCGTTTTTAACCGCCTGCTGATAACAGGAAAATGCTCGCTCGCTGTCGCCTTGGATGCGCGCGAGCACTCCCAGCAACACCTGTGCTGCGGCCGAACTAGGATCGAGTTCTAGCGCCTGCTGACAACACTGCATCGCCGCGTCAATTTTTTTTTGGTCAAGTAGTAGGTAGCCTAAATTTAAGTGTAGTTCCACCAACTCAGGCTGGATAGCAATTGCATATTGATAAAGAGCGATCGCTACCTCGGATTTACCTTCAGCTTTCAATTTGTCCCCAAGACTAGATGCTGCGTCTGGTTGTAGTGAGATCGCTTGTTGCCAACTAGCGATCGCCGAGTCTAAATTCCCCATTTGGCTTTCCAAGTATCCCAGACGCAAGTAAGCTTTTATCAGCTTTGGTGCGGCAGCTATTACTTGTTTGTAAACAAAGCGAGCGACATCTAAGTTCTCTAAAGCTTGCAATTTAATTGCCAAATTTAACCCTAACTCTGCTTTGAGTTGGATCGCTTTTTGATACAAAACAAGCTCTGCTTCCTGATCACCTTGTTGTTTTAATACTTGTCCCAAACTTGCATAAGCTTCGATATTTTCTGGTGCTACCGCTATGGCCTGTTGATAAAAAGTGATCGCCACATCTAATTTCTCTTCGGCTTTCATTCGGTCAGCAAGCGGTAATGCTAAATCTGGCTGCACAGCTATGGCTTGTTGCCACACCGCTACTGCCTCCTGTTGTTTCCCCATTTCGTTCAGCAAGTGCGCCATGCTCAAGTATGCTTCTATTTTCTCTGGCTGGCTAGCTATTACTCTTTCATACATTACTAGCGCTGCATCTTGCTTGCCTTGTCCTTGCAATATATGTCCTAAATTTAAAATTCCCTCCGGTTGAATTGCTGCTACTTTTTCATAACAAATCATTGCTAGTTCGCTGTTGCCATTTTCCTCGAATAGCTTTGCCAAACTTAAGTAAGCTTCTCTATTGTTTGGCGAGCTTGCTATTGCCTGTTGGTAGGTGGCGTTCGCTTCCTCTAGCTTCCCTTCCAGAATATATTGGTTAGCTGCCTGAATGTATTCGATACTCATCTTCTGTCAATACCTTTAGTTGTTTTTTTCACTGCTAATTTTATCGCGGCGGCCATCCAAATTTGTCGAATAGCCTCTGGGGAATCATGCTAGAAGCTTTTTCTACCTGTTCTGCGGTAAACACTTCCCGCCATTCGTCTGCCCTGCCTTTACGATAGTGCAACTTACCCTGCTGCGGTGGCTCTGGAAAAGTAAATCGCGATTTATCTATTTCATAAAAGTTTAGTATTGATTCAAAAAAAGCTTGAGGATCTGCCGCTAAATCTTCATATTTTGTAAATAGTATCTTGGGATAAAATGACGGATCGGCTTCGGCATCCAGCCATCCTTCTATAAAATTTATGACTGCCGACAGGTGCCCTTTTTCTATTTGCCAACTTATTTGCTCTGTCAGTGGCAGGGAAAAATAGTTTTCTGCATCAGGTATCATGTGCATTAGAGAAATCACATCTTCTGTTTCTGCTATTGTTTTGCTTAAATGGTGTACCCACGATAGCATTGCTTGTCTGGGGTCACGGACGTGAACAATTAATCTATCTAAAACTTCAGTAATTAAACATAAATTCCTTAAAGATGCAGGCAAATGTTCGTGAGCCAGCTTCATTTTGGCAGCCAAAATATTAACAGCGCCGCGGCTAATATTTTCACCGTCGTCGACGGCTATTCGCATCCAAGGTTTTTTTAAGCCATTGGAAATAGCTTCTAAAACGTACATACTCCCTGACTTCGGCAAAGTATTTAGAAAGATACCGGGAATTTTTCCATTGGCGATTATGGCTGCTGTTTTAATTTGGTTAGACTTATATAAATTGCTAATAGCGTCATTCTTCCGGCCTCGCGACAGCATTATTTTGCCGATTTCGGTGTAAGCTGACGCAAAGTTGGGATCGTTTTTAACCGCCTGCTGATAACAGGAAAATGCTCGCTCGCTGTCGCCTTGGATGCGCGCGAGCACTCCCAGCAACACCTGTGCTGCGGCCGAACTAGGATCGAGTTCTAGCGCCTGCTGACAACACTGCATCGCCGCGTCAATTTTTTTTTGGTCAAGTAGTAGGTAGCCTAAATTTAAGTGTAGTTCCACCAACTCAGGCTGGATAGCAATTGCATATTGATAAAGAGCGATCGCTACCTCGGATTTGCGTTCATCTTTCAATTTGTCCCCAATACTGCAGGCTAAGTCGGGCTGGCGGATAATAGCTTGTTGCCAAACTGTGATCGCATCGTCAAGTTTGTCCATACGATTCAATATGGTCGCCAGATCCATGTAAGCTTCCACTTGATCGGGAGCAACAGCTATTACTTGTTGATAGCAGGCACACGCATCTTCTGGTTTGTGTTCTAGCTGCAATCTGTTTGCTAAACTGAAGCCCACCTCTGGCTGGCGTGCGATCGCTTGTTTCCAAGTAGCCATAGCCTCGTCAAATTTTCCAATTTGACTTTCCAGGTGTCCTAAACTCAAGTAAGCTTCTAGTTTGTCTGGGGCGGCAGCTATTACCTGTTTGTAAACGGCAATTGCTGCATCTAAGTTCTCTAAAGCTTGCAATTTATATGCCAAATTTAACCCCAACTCTGGTTTGAGTTGGGCTGTTTTCTGATACCAACTTTGCAGGGATTCCTGGTTGCCAAGTTGCTTCAATACTTCTCCCAAACCCGTATAAGCCTCGATATTTTCTGGTGCTACCGCTATGGCCTGTTGATAAAAAGTGATCGCCACATCTAATTTCTCTTCGGCTTTCATTCGGTCAGCAAGCGGTAATGCTAAATCTGGCTGCACAGCTATGGCTTGTTGCCACACCGCTACTGCCTCCTGTTGTTTCCCCATTTCGTTCAGCAAGTGCGCCATGCTCAAGTATGCTTCTATTTTCTCTGGCTGGCTAGCTATTACTTTTTCATACATTACTAGCGCTGCATCTTGCTTGCCTTGTCCTTGCAATATATGTCCTAAATTTAAAATTTCCTCTGGTTGAATTGCTGCTTTTTCATAACAAATCATTGCTAGATCGCTGTTGCCATTTTCCTCGAATAGCTGTGCCAGATTTAAGTAAGCTTCTCTATTTTTGGGTGCGTTTTCTATTACCTCTTGGTAGGCGGCGTTTGCTAACTCCTGCTTGCCTTCAAGAATATATTGGTTAGCTGCCTCAATGTATTCGCTACTCATCTTTTGTTCGTACCTTTTTTTGTATTTTTACTACGATTTTTATCGCTGCGGCCATCCAAATCTGTCGAATAGCCTCTGGGGAATCATGCTAGAAGCTTTTTCTGCTTGTTCTGGGGTGAACACTTCCCGCCATTCGTCTGCCCTGCCTTTACGATAGTGCAATTTACCCTGCTGTGGCGGATCGGGAAAAGTAAATGGAAATTTTTCTATATTGTAAAATTTCAGTATTGACTCAAAAAATGCTTGAGGCTCTGTCGCTAAATCTTCATATTTTGTGAATAGGATATCAGGATAAAATAATGGGTCTGCCTCTGCATTCAGCCATTCTTCTATAAAACTAATGGCAATCGGCAAATACCCTGACTCTATTTGCCAACTTATTTGCTCTGTCAAAGACAGGGAAAAATAGTTTTTAGCAGCAGGTATGGCTGGCAGTAAAGATACCACATCTTTAATTTCTCGCGTTGTTTTTACTAAATGATGTACCCATGATAGCGTTGCTTGTCTCGGGTCGCGAACGTGGACAACTAGTTTATCCAAAACTTCACTTATTAAACATAAATTTCTAGAAGTTGCATGCAAATGTTCCTGGGTAGCGTTCATTCCTGAAGCTAAAATACCGATATCAGCCCGTTTAATAACTTCACTTTCCGCTGAGATTGGCATCCAATTTATATTTAAACCCTTATAAAGGGCTTCTAAAATATAAAAACTGCCTGATTTTGGTAAAGTATTTAATAGTATTCCCGGAATTTTATCGAGAGCAATTAGATTTGCAGATTTGATTTGATTTGACTTGTATAAACAACTTAGAGCTTCATCCATGTTTCCGTGTAATATAAAAATTTTGCCTAAATAAGTGTAAGTTGCTGCTGAGTTAGGATCAATTTCCAAAGCCCGTCGGCAGCAGCGGACAGCTTCTTCGTACTCGCCCTTGCGTCCCAGTACCTCCCCAAGTTGGAGGTGCGCTTCTACTAATTTGGGATCGATTTCTAACGCCTGCTGATAACTTTTAATTGCTGCATCAAGCTGTTTCTGTTCTCTAAAAATGTTGCCTAGTTTTAAGTAAAATTCTACTCGATCTGGTCGGACAGCTATTGCGTGTTGATAAAGTGCGATCGCATCCTCTGGTTTCCCCTCTGATTGCAATCTATCGCCCAAGCTCAATGCTAAATCTGGTTGCAAAGCAACAGCTTTTTTCCAAGTGTCTAGGGCTGACTGCGATTGCCCCATTTCGTTCAACAAGTGCGCCAAACTCAAGTATCCTTCTATTTTTTCAGGTTCAGCAGCTATTACTTGTTGATAAAGTGCGATCGCCGCCTCTTGTTTCCCTTCTGCTTGCAAAGTGTTACCCAAATTTAATCCCAATTCCGGTTGGATAACTGCGGCTTTTTGCCAAGCAGCGATCGCCTCTTCAAAGCGCCCCACTTCGTGCAATAAGTGTGCCAAGCTCAAGTAAGCCTCTATTTTTTCAGGTTCGACAGCAATTGCGTGTTGATAAAGTGCGATCGCATCCTCTAGTTTCCGTGCCGATTGCAATCTATCGCCCAAGCTCAATGCTAAATCTGGTTGCAAAGCAACAGCTTTTTTCCAAGTGTCTAGGGCTGACTGCGATTGCCCCATTTCGTTCAACAAGTGCGCCAAACTCAAGTATCCTTCTATTTTTTCAGGTTCAGCAGCTATTACTTGTTGATAAAGTGCGATCGCCGCCTCTTGTTTCCCTTCTGCTTGCAAAGTGTTACCCAAATTTAATCCCAATTCCGGTTGGATAACTGCGGCTTTTTGCCAAGCAGCGATCGCCTCTTCAAAGCGCCCCACTTCGTGCAATAAATGTGCCAAGCTCAAATAAGCCTCTATTTTTTCAGGTGCGACAGCTATTACTTGTTGATAAAGTGCGATCGCCGCCTCTTCCTTTTTTTTAGCTTGCAAAGTTTGTGCCAAATGCAGTCCCAAATCTGGTTGCAGCGAAATTGCTTTTTGATAGCAGGGAAGCGCTTCGTCTAGTTTACCCTGTTTGTTCAATACCTGTCCCAAATTCAAGTAAGCTTCGCTGTTGTCGGGGTCAGCAGCAATTATTTGTTGGTAAAAAGTTATCGCCTCATCTAGTTTGCCGAGTTTGATTAAAACTTCCCCCAAGTTGTTGTCAAATCGCAACAAACTCGGGTTAAGGTTAATCACTTGGCTGTACGCTGCAAAGGCTGCATCCATCTCCTCAGTTTTTGCCAAGGCTGACCCCAAGTTGCAGTAATATTTCGCGCATTTCGAGTCGATATTTATTGCTTTTCTGAAGCAGGCGACAGCTTCTTTTAACTGACTCGTTTGCGCGAGAATTTCTCCCAGATTATTGTAACATTTTGCCGATTTTTGGTCAATTGTAAGTGCTTTGCGGTAAGCAGCGATCGCTTCTTCTAGCCGAGCGATTTTGGTCAAAGCCTCCCCTAAATTTAAATAAGCCCTAGCCGACAAAGGATTAACTTCCACTGCTTGGAGGCACAAGTTAACAGTTTCTTCTAACAGCTCTTTTTGGGGGAAATTATTATCTAAGTGGCCAGACTTCAGCAGTTGATTTGCCTCATGAAAATAGCTTGCAGTCATAATTCAGCTACTCCTCGATTTTTAACTATTATATAACTCAATCAGTCGCTCGTGACAGCATTTTTGCGTATTTCCGCAAGAAATCCCGTCCCATGCGACTGTTTCCGCAGGCTTTACTGCGGGTCGCCAGTTCCTTAAACCGTTCTTGCAGCACCTCGTCGGAGGCCTCGTACTGAATTGTTCCGTCCAACCAAGCGAGCATTTCTAGCGTTAAATCCCTAATTTCTTCCGGCGTATTTTCTTTCAACTTAACCCCCAGCGCCGACAGCATTTTAGTATTGTTAACTTGACCGTAAGGTGGAGACATAGCCTCTTCTACTGTCAGATAGCGCTCTAAAGTTTCCGACCAATAAAGCTTGGGAATAAAGATATCTTTGCCGTAAGAAGACGTAATCCCCATACAGGCCCAATTAGCCAAAGCGCAAGGAACGCCAAAAGTACCCGGAACGTGAGCCAAACCGGAAGTCGAACCTAAAAAGAAGCGACTCGCAGCACATAAAAATACATCCATCCAATCGCTTTTGACTGAAGACTGAGCGTAGTCAATTACCCCCTCCATCGGCGGCAGCGGTTTCATCGTCGAGTCGCCCATGCGAACAACCCAGCCGCCGCGTTTGACAATCTCCTCTACCGCTAACAAGTAAGTGCCAACATCCGCGTTGCGAAATTCTTGAAGTTCGACTACGTGGTTGTGGTACCCGGATTCTCGAGCGTGAAGGCAAACAAACCAAGCATTTTTTGGCACTCCTAAAGACTCTACAGTGCGCCAGCCCCGTTCAAAATCAAAATCTGATAAAGTCAGCAGCGGAGCTCGACCTTCAGCTTCCCACTGTTTTTGCACCGCCGCGTCTGCCTGGAAATACAGTAAAGTTTCTCCCTTTGCCGGCAGTGCAAAAAAGAAATCGTTCAAGTACCTCACCATCGGAATTAAAGAAGTGTACTCGGCAGGTTCTGAAAGAATTTGGACGTAGCGGTGCCAGTAGTTCAAGTAACACGAATTAGCAATAACTAAAGACGGGTGCGGGAACACTACAGTGCGCTGCTGCGGCCGCCATCCCAGAATACCCATTTTCACATAACAGTCCAGCAAAGCTGTGTGACCGATCGCGACAGTCCAGTTATCGTGAAGAATCCGAATTCCTAAATTGTCAATGCCATGCGATCGAGCAAGTTCGCGCTGTTTTTGATAATACTGATTGCAGAAATCAACTGCTTCTACAAGTTTGCCACAATTGCCCATCATGTAACCGACAATCAGCAGTGTTTCTATCTTGCCCCAATCGAGCGTGACGGCTCGCTGCCAGTGCTGCGACGCACCTTCTAAATCGTTTCGTTGGGCAAATTCGTAGCCCTCAGTGAGTTCTTTATTGATCTCGACTTCTAGGTTCTCATTTGCCAATATATCACCGTGAACCGCTATAACTTTGAAAGCATTCGCTTCGGTCAGTTGAGAGTGAAATAAACTCTGTTCCGGTTGCAGTTCAGTGGCTTTTTGATAAGCCGATATCGCTTCATCTTGATGCCCCAATTTAGCTAGGACTAACCCCAAGTTGTAGTAAGACCAAGCTGAATCTCGATTGAGATCAATCGCTTTTCGCAAGCAGAATGCAGCTTCCAGCAAATAAGCCGATATAATAATACTTATCGGCTGCCTGAATTCTGCTGATTGCCGAAATCCACTCAGGAATAGCTCGCGGGTAAGATAACCTTCGCTCAACTGCTCCAGCCAGTATTTTTTGCCTTCTATATCTATTTTGTGCTTCACGTAAGCGAAATAAGTTTCTTGCAGAAACTCTTCGTCTGTGAGGTCATTTGTCGCTCGCAAAAACACCTCATCTAACTGCTCGCCCGACCAGCGAGCATAATTTTTATGATTCAGATTTGTCGCCAGTTTGTAATAAGTTTCCCCTAACTGGTGGTAAAATGTAAAAGACTCTGGCTCTAGTTCACTTGCTCGGCGGTAACTAGCGACAGCTTCTTCTAGGCGACCCAGTTTGGCTAAAGCTTTTCCTAAGTTGTGGTGCGACCAGCAAAAATTAGGGTTTCGCTCAATAGCAAAACGGTACATTTCGACCGCTTCATCTAATTTTCCAGAACTCAGCATTTGGTTGGCCGCATCAAAATAGCTTACAGTCATTCGATTTTAGATTTTAGATTTTAGATTTTAGATTTTGCCCCGCAAATAAATCCTCTGGATTGAGGCGACTCAAAAATTTGTTGCGGTTCGCGATAAAAGTCGGGGGGTTGTGACTTAAGTGTTTTTCGGTCAGTTAGAGCTGCTCTTTTACCCTTTTTTACTCTCACTTGCTCCCTCAGTTGACTTTGACAAAAGCCCAGCATATTTCCGCAGGAATTCTATCCCGATGCGACAGTTTCCGTAAGCTTGACAACTGTTCCTCAGTTCAAAGAATTGTGCTTGCAGCAGATCGTCAGATGCCTCGCAGTGTATTGTACCCTCCAAACGCGCCAGCATTTCTACGGTTAAATCCCTGATTTCTTCGGGCGCGTTGTCTGCCAATCTCACGCCTAAGGCGGACAATAGTCGAGAATTGTTAACTGGACCGTAAGGTGCAGACATTGCTTCTTCTAATGTGAGATAGCGCTCTAAAGTTTCCGACCAATAAAGCTTGGGAATAAAGATATCCTTTCCGTAAGGAGACTGTATTCCCATGCAGGCCCAGTTAGTCAAAGCGCAAGGAACGCCAAAGCTGGCGGGAACGTAACACAAACCGGAAGTTGAGCCTAAAAAGAAGCGGCCGGAAGCACACAAAAATACATCCATCCACTCGCTTTTTGCTGAACTGCAAGCATAGTCAATTACCCCCTCAATTGGCGGCAGCGGTGTCATTGAAGAGTCACCCAAGCGGACAACCCAACCGCCGCGTTTGACAATAGTTTCGATCGCCAGCCGGTATGTATCAATGTCTGCGTTGTGGCAAGCTTTAATTGCCGCAAGGCTTTCGTGATAGCCGGATTCTCGCACGTGCAGGCAAACAAACCAAGCGTTTTTCGGCATTCCTAAAGACTCCAGAGTGCGCCGACCCCGTTCGGAGTCGGCATCTGATAAAGTCAGCAGGGGCCCTCGCCCTTCGGCTTCCCACTGTTTTTGCACCGCAGTCTCGGCCTGGAAATACAGCAAAGTTTTGTCTGCTGTTGGGGTTGCAAAAAAGAAATCGCTCAAGTACCTGACTACTTGAGAAAGACGCGCAACCTGCGAAGGTTCAGAAATAATTTGAACGTAACGCTGCCAGTATTTGAGGTAATGCGAGTTAGCAATAGTATGGTTGGGGGGCGTCAACAAAATCGCGCGGTGCGGTGGCCGCCATCCCAAAAGACTCATTTTTACATAGTAATCCAGCAAACCTGTGTGACCGATCGCGGATGCTGCATTGTGCGGATCGACAAAACGGATGCCTAACTTGTCAACTCCGTGCAATTCGGCAAGTTTACGCTGCTTTTGATAATATTCTTCAAAGATATTTACTGCTTCGTCGATTTTGCCGCAATTGCCGAGGTAGTAGCCAATCAATAGGTATGTTTCTATCCGATCCGGAGCAAATGCGATCGCCCGCTTCCACGACACCCAAGCCCCCTCAAAGTTGTTTGCCTGGGCGTTTTCATATCCGTTATCGAGTTCAGTTTGAATCGCCCGATCCAAGTTCTGAATTGACCAGACATCGGATTGCTCTAAGATGGTTTTGAGTTTCGCTACCTCTGACAGCCTAGCGCCAAATAAAGGCTGTTCCGGTTGCAGTTCTAGAGCTTTTTGGTAGGAAGCTATTGCGGCTTCTAAGTCATCTTTTTTTGCTAAAGCTTCCCCCAAGTAAAAGTGAGACCAAGCGGCCTGCGGGTCGAGCGCAATTGCTTTGTCAAAACACGCGATCGCTTCCCACAGATAAGCGGAGATGAGGACAACTGCGGCCTGGCACTCCTTTGCTTTGCGAACTTCGCAAAGCAATTGCTCGCGCGGGAGGGTGCCATTTCCCAACTGTTCCAGCCAGTATTTTTGACCGGCTTCGTCAGGGATGCTTTGGCTATAGGTGCGGTAAGCTGCTTGCAAAAAGGATTCGATCTCTAGGTGATTTGTGGCTTGCTTAAAAACAGCATCTATTTGGTCTGATGACAATTTAGATGCAGCTTCGGGACTCAACTCGTCTGCTAACTTGTAAAAAATTTCTCCTAAGTGCTGACAAGATATAAAAGAATTTGGGTTGAGTTCAATAGCTTTGCGGTAACTAGCAACCGCCGCTGCTAAAAGACCCTGTTTTGCTAAAGCTTCGCCTAAGTTGTGATGCGACCAATAAAAGTTGGGATTGAGAGAGATCGCTTCTCTGTAGGACGCGATCGCTTCCTCTACCTTTCCTGACCTCAGCAGTTCATTAGCCGCGTTAAAATGGTTTACTTTCATGATCTTAAATAACCGCTCCCTTGCAGTGCAATTTTTCCATTACTTTCTGCTCGCACCCATTGCAAATAAATAGTGCGCCATCGGATAAAATCCTGTATGCACTACTTCATCGTTCATGGAAAATATGAAAACGTTGTGGAAGTATTTTAACATTAATTCTTTAAGACCTTTGTGGTCTTTGCAGTTGATGTGTCCCGCCTTGCTGCCTTCTGAAGCGTAAGCTTGAGATTGAATTGACGGAGAACCAATGATGAGCACGCCGTTTTGGTCGAGCGATCGCGCAATATTTGAAATAAATCGCTGTTCGTCCTCTTGAGGTATGTGTTCGATCACGTCAAGGGAGTAAGCCGCGTCAAACTCTCCCTCCACAGGCCCTGACAGCATATCGTGAACTCTGCAATCAAATTTCCACTTTTCTTCCATCTGTTCGTTTACGTGATTTACAAACAGCCGATCGAAGTCTACCGCACAAATTGCACCCACCTCTTGCAAGACAATTCTAGTGCCAAATGCGTCTCCGCATCCCACCTCCAATACATTTTGTTTCCCGCTCAACATTTTCGAGACAAATTTGTATCTCGCCAAGACAAAAAGCAACCGTCTCGGGTCTTCGTACCAGGTAGCATTTGCTCGCAAACCTAGCTGAGTCAGCCCTTTTGTCTCGCTCAGAGTTACGTGGGCTTGATATTGAGGTTCTCTAGTTGTTTGTATGTCCATAAACTCCTTACCTGTTTATCGTAATAGTATTGGACTCGTAGCGTGCGTGACATTGAAAAATCTTTAAAACGCTGCGAGTGTCTTATTGAGTGTCCTGCACCGCTTTGAGTTTTGAGATGTCATCGGTTCAGATACCCGACTTCTTTAAGCTGTCTGGGTTCTCGCCTTCACGAATCATTTACGAGTGCTAGACCGCGCGCTATGGCTCTCACTGTGCCACAAGCTGCTGTTGCTTTGCGCTACTAATGTCTTGCAAGCAATTATGTCTTCTATTAAGTTAATATCTTCCTCCTTAACAATAGCCAGCTCTTCTAAAGCAAAATGCAATTCGCATTCCCGATTCACAACTTTCTCATAAATCAACTTTCTATGAAAGGGATTTTCTGGCAACAGTTTTAGCGAATAAAAAATCAAGCCCGATAACGAGTCTAACTCTTCCAACAAAGCACTTAACATCATGTAGCAATTATCCATATAGTATTCAGTACCGCTCAAAAGAAATACCATTCCTTTACTTTGAGCATAATTGCGAATTACCATATTTTGCAGCCGTTGAGGAATCGTGCTGCCGCCGATTTCGCGGCTGGAAATATATCCCCTCCAACCTTTTGTTGATTTCATCAGCACTCCGGTTTGATATAATTGTATCCGATTCTTGTAACGGGACGCATTGTAATCGGCAAAAATGATTCCCCTAGTTCCTTAGTTCCGTAAGGAGAGAGCAAACTCTTAAACCGAACATTAATCGTCCATCGGCTTTCTGCTTGGCGATTGACGCGGTTCCCGTGCAGCAAAGAGTGAGAAAAAATAACTCCCTGTCCGTATTTCACATCTAACCAAACCAGCTTGTCTTTGATTTTTTGGTAAAAATCTTCAGCCGTCAAACTGGAATATTGTTTAAAGTTTATGAATACTTCCTCTGAGTACGCTCGCGGCAAGATAAACATAGACTTAGTATCGTAACAATTGACGAACGGCAGCCAAAAAACTATTTCATAAGGAGAATTTCCCGACCAAACATCAGAGTGAAGCGGCAAAAGCGAACTGTCATCTCCGGGAAACTGAATGCTGAGATTGCAATTTCTCTGCATTGCCAATTCATTGCCAACCAGCCAGTGAATCTGCTTTTGGGCAAGAGAATAGATTGAGGGTCTGACAGTTTTGTCCTGAGCCATGTAAGCTATCAGTTTAACCCGAAAATCATTCAATTCTTTGACTGAAATTATTTCGTGAATTTTATCAAAAAAATCCTCCTCAGAAAGCTGAGATTTATTGTTTATAAAATCAGCGGCTGCCTGATAAATATTTTTTTTAACTGCATCCAGCAAATTACGGTCTTCTAGGGAAAATACAAGATAGCCGTCCCTTAAAAATTGGGCGATCGCCTCATCTTCTTCTGAAGTAAAAAATGGATTGCTCATAGTGCGAACTTTAGAGTCTCGTTCATTCAAAGAAAATACACCCATAATCTCCTGTATAACCGCTCTCTTTGAAAAACCACTCCCACTCTTGAGGAGTATAAAACGATTGGCAAGTTAACTGCCAGTAAAGCAAGTTAACTTTTTCTTCCTCGTTCCTGTAGGACTCCACAACAATGTACTTATCTTGCTTTCCTACCCGCTCAATTTCTTGCAAAGCTTGCCGCAGTTCGTAGTTGTACAAATTGTGCAGCGTCAAAATTGAAACTACCAAATCAAAATTCTTGTCAGGGAAAGGCAAATCAACAGCATTACCTGCCGTTAAGAACGGCTTTACCTCTTCTTTGGCATTTTGAATTGCGTACTCGGACATATCAATACCGACAATTTCTACTCCAGGAACGGCTTGGGTAAACTCGTAAAGCAAGTATCCTTTACCGCATCCGACATCAAGAATTTTGTCTCCTGATTTAATGCCGTAATGCTGAGCCATTTTCTCAGCGATCGCGCGCCATCTGCCGTCATAGCGATAGCCACCGTAACCGTACTTGCGATCGCCGTCCCAGTAATCTTTCCCGTACAGTTTGGCAACGGCGGCACACTCCGCTTTGTCGTACTCGACGACACGCTCGACATAATTGCGCTTGGTACTCGTATGCACCTTGGTAATGAAATCGACGCAGGCCACGCTCCAATCCTCCACTA
Organism: Microcoleus sp. T2B6; assembly: GCF_036700475.1. Taxonomy (NCBI): domain Bacteria; kingdom Bacillati; phylum Cyanobacteriota; class Cyanophyceae; order Oscillatoriales; family Microcoleaceae; genus Microcoleus; species Microcoleus sp. T2B6. The sequence goes on from NZ_JAUBOZ010000039.1 coordinate 51,571, forward strand.
TACAGTTAAACTCGCCGATCAAAGAAAATTTGCCGCATATCGAACGGCACTAAGTTCTCAATCATTTTGTTTGCACGTCATAAATTTTAAAACTTTTGTGAGGTGGGCTCTCTCACAGACCAAAAATGCAGTGCCAAATGCTTGGCAGCTTGAGAGCCGATTTAGTTCAAACTGCTGCCAGCGGTTCGCGCCGCCGTTCAGCAAGAGTTGCGACTGTGGCAGCCAACTTTTCAGCGGTAATGCCGTACAGCGCCATCAGACTCTCTTGAGAACCGTATTGTTCCGGGAATACATCCGGAATGCCAATGCGCTTGAACCGCTTGGCAGGGTTAAAGTTAGCCTCTGCAACTAATTCAGCCACCGCACTGCCTAGTCCCCCCATCAAAGTGTGTTCTTCAATAGTGACAATTACAGGCACGTCAGCAGCATATTTGAGAATAGCATCCGAGTCCAGCGGCTTGACAGTATGAACGTGAAGTACGGCTGCTTCTAACCCCTGTTGGCTGAGATTGGCTGCCGCATCTAAAGCCGCCTTTAAAGTAACGCCAGTGGTAATAATCAGCGCGTCAGTTCCTTCGCGCATGGGAATTGCCTTGCCAATTTGAAAGGGTATCTCATCTGTCGTTAAAATCGGCTCATTTCCCTTGCCTAAACGGATGTAAATCGGCCCCCGATAATCGACTGTCTCCGGCATCAGCCGCCCCATTTCAGCTTCGTCAGCCGGTGCGACAATTGTCATCCGGGGAATTGTCCGCAAAATTCCAATGTCGTCAATTGCCAGGTGAGTTGGGCCCAGCGGCGCGTACACTACGCCGCCGCCGTTGGCGATTAAGCGGACGTTAACGTTGTGCAGGCACAAGTCTAAAACAATCTGTTCAAAACAGCGGCGGGAGAGAAAGGTGGCGATCGTATTTACATACACAATCTTGCCTTCTAGAGCCAAGCCAGCAGCCAGGCCGACAATATTAGCCTCGTTAACGCCTTCCATTAAAAATCTCTCCGGCATCTCCTCTTTAAATTTTTGGAGAGTACCGAAACCGAGGTCTGAGCCAATGAAGAAAATCCGGCGGTCTTTCTTGGCCAATTCATACACTGTGTCCAGGCAAAGTTGACGCATTTAGTTTTCCTCCAAGGCGGCCAGCATCGATTGAATCTCGCTGTCGGATACTTTATTTTTGTGGTGCCATTTCAAATTGTTTTCAGCAAATGGAATGCCTTTGCCTTTCACTGTATGGCAGATAATTGCAGTTGGTTTATTGGGTGCGATCGGCAAATTCAACAAAACAGAACGCAGTTCTTCGACGCTGTGACCGTCTACTTCTGTCGCCGCGAAACCGAAAGCTCTCCACTTGTCCGCTAGCGGTTCTAAATCTTGAACTTCATAGGTTGTGCCGTAGGATTGGTGCTTGTTGTAGTCTACAAGCACGGTTAAATTTGTTAGTTTGTGTTTGCCGGCACACATAGCTGCTTCCCAGACCGAGCCTTCATTTGACTCGCCATCTCCCAAAATCACAAAAGTGCGGTGATTAGCTTTCTCGTACCTGGCATTGAGAGCAAACCCAATTCCTATGGACAAACCGTGACCCAAACTTCCTGTAGATGCTTCGATGCCGGGAACTTTGCTGTATTCCGGGTGTCCTCCCAAAATGCCGTCGCTTTGGCAAAATTTCCAGAGTTCGGATTCGGGAAAGAAACCTTTTTCGGCAAGAATTGCGTAGAGAGCGAGACAGCCGTGTCCTTTGCTGAGGATGCAGCGATCGCGCTCCGACCACTTCGGGTTCTTAGAATCATACCGCAGTACGTCGTCGTAAAGCACCCGCAATATTTCTATTAGCGAGAATGTAGAACCTACATGACCTCTGCGGCTCGCTTCGAGTATTTTAACAATGGTTTTGCGAATTTCTCTAGAGCGGCTGTCCAGTCCAGATGAATTAGTTTTTAGGTGTTCGGCCACCGTAGGGGAACTGCTCATAATTTGCCAGAATTTTTTGTAACATTCGTTTGGCTTTTGCCAACTGTTCTATCTGCAATTTGCTGCGGTCTAAGTCGATCGCTTGAGCGAACCCGCGCCGCAGCAAGTCTTGAGGCACAAACTCATTTAAGAGTATCAGACACCACTTCAATCCGAATAGGGGATAGACTATTTCGACTCGCTCGGCCAGATGTTTGCTGTCTTTAAAACCGCACAGCATCTGGTCGAGAAACCGCTGTTTTAGGCTCTCCCCCAACTCCACCGCTGGATGGAGCAGGAAATCTGCGATCGCTTTAGCCTGGTCGTCCCAGCCAAAATATTCAAAATCCACAAATATTATTTCGCCATTATCCCGCCTTATGGCATTGTGAAAACCAAAATCTGAGGGACTCAGCGTTTTTTCTTCCTCCTCTATCTCTGCGTCCCAAGACATTTGCGACTGACTGAGCCTTTCCTGACACCATGTTGCTATTTTACTCCAAGCCGGCATGAAGTCATCGCTCAAAAATTTTTCCAGTTCAATGTAAGGTGTGTCGCTCTTAGGAAGTGACGACAACCTCTTATATCGCTGTTCAATATTGTCAACAACGCCTCGAACTGAAAAAAATGCCTCCGATGCCTGTGGCAAAAGATGACTATTTTCTCTGCTTTTAAGTTCCGCCAATTGTACCAAGAAGTTGGCAGCAACATCTATTTCATTATTTGTCACCTCTTGCGGTATAATCTTTTCGCCCGCGATGTATTCGTAGACGGCGCACCCCAAGTTGCGGTCAGCGGCAATCGGTTGCGGAATGCTTTTCACGCCGTTTTCCCAGAGGAATTGCAAGCTGGAAAATTCAGTTTGTAGGCGGTTTCTTTGGTCTGAATAGTGGCGGAAATATACTTTAGCAGCGTAGTAACTATCATTTTCGCAAGATAGTTTGTAAACGCGGCTGTTGCGTCCCCCACCTATTTTTTCAATATCAGTAATTTCTAGTCCTAGCAGTGCCGAGCAAGCTGATTGGACTTTCGCAGTTATGTTTTCAGGTTGTTGAGAAAAAATATTCATTAATTTCTTGCCATTTTATAACTGCTTTTACTGTTGGAATCTCGGCAGGTTGGTAATTCGGCGCGTACAGAATCTTGTTAACGCTGTTCGGAAAGGATTCCTCCAGAAATGTTTCTTCTAAATCGTCTATGAAATCCGTACAGTTTAGCTGTTTTATTCGCTCTATTTTAGACACTCTCGTAGATTCAAAATAAACTTGTTCTTGAGTTAATCCCAACCCGCTGCCCGAAAAAAAACTGTGACTCTTCATCCAAGCTAGCGCGGCTTCTCTCAGATTAGTTTTGGTTTCGTCGTAATTAGCGTACTCGGTTTTGTGACTGACAATATAAACTCGCATTCGGTGTTGCTGACACAACTTAAAAAAGGTCAGCACTCCTTCTATTAACTTGGCTTCTTGCATCTGGCGACCATAGACAATTGCTTGCAATTTTTGCCATTCTATGTCCCCGTTGGGCAACAGGCGAATGCAGTCCCGGATTTGCTTTTTACTTTTGCTCACTTCGGGAGAAATCCAACCTTTTTCAACGGCTAACCTGTGCATGAGGTCGTCGTAGCTGACAATTGTATTGTCAAAATCAACACCGATAATGCGATTGATGTCAGTCATCCTGCTATAGCAATCCTATTTCATTTGTGAACTAGATTTATTTGTGAACGAACCGCGAATGCCCGAAGGGCGCTTTCGTAAAAGAAGAGAAGAGATAGGTTCACAAATCCTGCAATGAGCGCTATAGTTATTTGAGATTTAGAGCCTGCATGATCTTAATATTGTAATAGCGGATATCTGTCATCGGGTTAGGCACTAAATCGGCTTTAAATGCTTTCACCAAATCTTTTACCGCTTGTTCGATAGTGTGCTGAGGTACAAACCCCAACTCCCGCTTAATTTTATCAGAGGAGATGTGATAGGAGCGGTGGTCGTCGGTGGGGGTGGCGATAATTTCTACTTGTTCGCCGACAACGTTCCGCACCATCTGGGCAATTTGCATGACGGTGTGGTTTTCGTAGCCGGCGTTAAAAATTTTGCCATCGATCGCTTCGTCAGGCAACTGCAAAGACTTGACGTAGAGGTCGGTCATGTCTTCTATGTGAATGTTGGGACGTTTTTGTTCGCCACCAAAAACGGTGATTTTGCCGTTATTAATAGCGTGGTTGGTAAGAATATTTACTGTTAAATCCAGTCGCAAGCGGGGCGAGTAACCGCATACTGTAGCCGGTCGCAGCACTAAAGTTACAAACCCTGGTTCCCGGTTGGCAAACAGCACTTCTTCGCAGAGTGCTTTATATTTCGAGTAGTCTGTCAAGGGTTGTAGTGGCAATTCTTCGGTGACGTTTTCGGTTTCTTTGATGCCGTAAACGCTGGAAGAAGATGCGTAGATGAACCGCTTGACTCCGTTGTTTTTTGCGACTTCTACTAAGTCTAGAAATGCGTCGTAGTTAATTGATTTTCCCAGGTCGGGGTCGAGTTCAAAACTGGGGTCATTGGAAATGCAAGCTAGATGGATAACGGCGTCGCATCCCGGCATGATTTTTTCCAAGAGGGCGCGATCACGGATGTCTCCTTTAATTTGTTCTAAACCCGGATCGTCTTGGACGGCTGCTAAAACATCATCTCCGTAAATGTACAAATCCACTACCTTGACTCGGTATCCCGCTTGCAGGAGCTTAGGAACTAAAACAGCTCCCACATAGCCCGCTCCGCCTGTAACAAGAATTTGCTGCAATGTATTCAAAGTTGACAGTCCTCAATCTTTTAATTGTGTATTAACAGCCTAGGGTAAAATTCGACTTTGGTCAATAATAATATTTTTTCCGGCTCTCTATCAATGCTTTTTCGATATCAAACTCAGTTACAGTCCAATACCTGCTCTTCTGTAAATCATTCATTCCTGTAGGCAATCCGTCGAGGGGAGGGACAAAGGGAATATCCTGCACCTTTTGAATCAAAACCGACAGTCCAGAGTCGCGATATTGAAAATTTTCTGCGAAGTCATCAGGAACGTTAAGTGCAGTCACTACATCCTCTGGAAGTTTTCTCATAGCAACAATCGGCTGTATGTGCAGGTCGCACAATTGATAGCGGTTGCTCTTGCAAAGCGAATAAAAAAATTTAGTTGTATAGTTGACCAGACCGTGATTGACGTAACCCGTAAAAGGTACGTCGTGCCACATATAGCCACCCACTTTCGTCAAGTCGTGGATAACTTTGAAGGCATTTAATTGATTTGCTACGTGTTCGGTTGTGCCGAAATTAGTCACTAGATCGTATAAGTTGTGATGATCGAGCGGTACAGAATCAAAATTTAAGTCTAGACATATTGAGCCATACTTTTCTTCAATATCCACACAGCAATAATGAAATCCCAATAACTCATATAAACTGCGAGCACTGCCTCGGTTGGAAATTTTGGAAATTTCCCGATCGCTGACCTCGGTTTTTAATGCGTGGGGGATGAGATTTTTAATAATCTTTTCATAACCTTTGCAATTAATCTCTTGGATACCTAATTCCATCACTCGATTAACTTTTTCAAAAAATCCTTTTTGGGACATTTTTGAGAATAAATTGAGCTGATATCCACCATAACCCATAGTATTTGCCTAATGAAACTGAGATCAATTAACCCAGACACCAGACCGAGAATCAGCCAGCTCTTTAAACTCGTTTGCCACCATTTTACTGCAAAATAGCGCAGATATTGAAATAAATAGTTGCTGTTTGTGCTAAACTTTTTCTAGTGGGAAGCTGTGGCAAAAATCTTATTCAAAACGATCGCTCAGTCATGTTTACTCTTTACAAATAGAAGCTTGGGAGTCTTTGCAGGCTGGTAAATTTGGCTTTTCCTGCACGATCGCGCCAATCTCCGACAAAGACGAAATGACAGTAACTAGGGAAGCGTAAGGACGTTTGGACAGTTCTTCGAGTTCCTGTAACCCGCTGCCTGTTTTCACCAAAAAAGCTTTCATGCCCAGTTGCAGTCCCGGTTCTAAATCCCGGAGGCGATCGCCAATTACCCAGCACTGATTCGGGTTTAAGCCGTGGTCTCGAATGGCTTGGAGAAACATTCCCGGCTGCGGTTTGCGACAGTCGCAAGCGCAACTGTACCGGGAAACTTCACCTTGCGGGTGGTGGGGACAGTAATAAAAGCCAGCGATCGAGACCGACACCTGTTCTGCATCCCACAGCAGTTTAGCATGGACGGCTTCGACTGCGGCAGCGTCAAAATAGCCTCTGGCAACTCCTGATTGGTTAGTCGCAACTATGATTTTGACGCCGAGATCCTTCCACTGCTTGAGAGTGTCCAGAACCCCTGGAATCCACTGTATTTGATCGGGGTGACTGAGAAAGTGGCAATCCTCGATCAAGGTGCCGTCGCGATCGAACAGAATAGCTTGCAGCTTCATTTTTTTGCTCTTTATCCAGTTATCCGGCCGCCAACTAAAACTTTAAGACCGTGGTGGCAAATTTCAGCAGTCGGGCCTTGTCCACCGGTTCGGCATTGCCGAGAGTATTGGCTGCGATCGCGCCTGCTAGATTCCCCAGCAGCGACCCAATAGCGACAGGCAACTCCAACTTGGCGCTCAGACTGGCCAGAGCAAAAAACGCATCGCCCGCACCAATTGTATCCTTCACGTCCAGGGTTAGGGCTGGAGTCAACTCTTCTTCGCCCTTGACGTTCATTCCCAAAGAACCAGAAGAACCTAAAGTCAGCCAACCTTGCTGCGCCCCTAAATGCTGGTGCAAGCGTTTGAGGAGATGCGTGTGGTCTCCGTAGCGGCTGGAAAATGCGAGGCGGATTTCCTGTTCGTCCAAGCAGAACGTATCCGCGCGCTTATACTTGGTAATTAAGTTATAGCCATGATTAGCACTGTTAGTTTGGCAATTGACAGCCAAAAACGGAGCCTTGCTTTGGACAAGTTCAATCAGTGTTGAATCAAGCAATCCGTGTCCGTAGTCCGCTACTACCACCAGGTCATAATCGCGAATAGTTTTTTCCAAACGCTCTAGCAGTTTTTGGCGGTGGATGGGTGCTGGACCTTGTTCTTCTAAATAGTTGATCGAGAAGAGTTTATTGTATTGTTCTCTCATGCCTTGTCGAGCAATAAAACGATGCTTGACGACTGTCGGAGCATCGTTTTCATACTGTAAATCCAGCCGAATACCGCCATTGATGTTGTTCAAAATCAGGCTGTGTATGTCAGGCTCTTTTCCAGCAACGCCCACGACAGTCACAGAGTCTACAAAAGTAGCTATGTGGCGGGCGATAGCCAGAGAACCACCTAAATGCTGCTCTTTTTTCAGAAAGCGGGTCGAAATGACCGTCCCTTTCGAGGTCAATCCTTGGACAGTACAGTGGGTAAATTCATCAATAATGACATCCCCTATCACTAATACTTTTAGCTTCTGCATAGCATCAACACCCTCTCTGACTTGCTCGAAAGGGTATTGCTGGCTGAACTGACTGGTATAGTTCTTTACCTGCGGTGGCAACACGTCCAGGTAATTATTAATCAATCGGGTTGAGCTGAACACAATCTCTCCCGTATAGCGGATGTCGCCACCGTAGCCCCTAACCCGTTCGGCTTCTCGATCGATGTTTTGGGTGACATCTTGACTGTGGTCGGCATACTCGTGTCCTTTGCAGTAAAAATCAGGCTGCACTCGATCGAGCACTTCTAATGCCGTGGCTACGGGAGACAACAAAACGTAGTCTACACAAGCTAGAGAAGCTATAGAATACAAACGCAGGTCGTCAGAAAAAATTGGTCTTCCAGGACCCCGATTGACATAAGGTGCTGCTGTGATTGAAACTACCAGCACATCTCCGAGTGCTTTCGATTCCTGTAAGTGGGCGAGGTGTCCTGGGTGAAGAAGGTCGAACACCCCGTGGCAGAGGACTATCTTGTGGCCTTGCTCTCGCACATTGGCAAGCGCCTCTCTACAGGTTTCAAAATCAAGATATTTTTCCGTATTTTTTGTCAACATTTTTCATACTGTTCCATAATCACATCGTGAGATTTTAATGCCCTCATTCTGACAGGATAAAACCTAACAGGCTCAATAAACTCGCTTTCAAATATGCGACCGATCACATAACTTAAATTAGCTGTATCAGGGGGTATCCCGTCCTTCATCTTTCGATAATCGCGATCGTGACTAATCACACCTTGATGATTATAAGCTATCCATTCGCCTCGATATTTTTTCAACTCTCGGCGATTAGCCTTATACCACTCCTTAGCTGTCGCATATTCTGCTGCCATATTTTCACCCCATACTTTTCCCTCAAATCCTCCTCGCTTCCACCATCATCCGCACCACATCGGGCATTTTATACTTCGCCTCCCAGCCCAATTTTTCTTTTGCCTTACCCGGATTTCCCCGGCCAACTGCAATCTCCGTCGGTCTGTATAGACTCGCATCCGTTACCAAATGTTCCTGCCAATCCAAACCCGCAGCAACAAACGCTGTCTGCACAAACTCCTCCAAAGGATAACTTACACCCGTGGCAATTACATAATCGTCCGGTTCTTCCTGCTGCAACATCAAATACATCGCCTCCACATATTCCGGCGCCCAACCCCAGTCCCGCTGCACTGAAATATTTCCCAAATGCAGTTTTTCGGAACTACCCGCAGCAATTCGGCACACAACAGATACAATTTTTTGGGTGACGAACCTCTCCGGCCGCAGCGACGACTCGTGATTGAACAAAATACCAGAACACGCAAATAAATTGTACGCTTCTCGATAATTCGCTACTTCCCAAAATGCCGTTGCTTTCGCTACCGCGTAAGGACTTCTGGGGCGAAAAGGCGTATTTTCATCCGCTGGATTGCCTCGGGTATCCCCAAAACATTCGCTGGAACTGGCATTGTAAAGTTTAATTTTTCCGCCTGTAAACCGAATTGCTTCTAAGAGATTCAATGTGCCTGTGGCAATGCTTTCGAGGGTTTCTACGGGCTGTTCAAAAGACAGACCGACGGAACTTTGACCTGCTAGATTGTACACCTCATCTGGCTCAATTTTCGCTAGAACCTGTAAGACGCTGCGAAAGTCGTTGAGAGACATGGATTCTAGTTTTACTCTGTCTCGGATGCCCAAACGGGCCAGGTTTCCGAAACTAGACATTTGGGCGTCCCTGGAGGTGCCACAAACTTCATAACCTCGCTCGAGCAACAGTTTAGCTAAATAAGCTCCGTCCTGACCTGATATACCGCTAATTAACGCTTTTTTCATATTACATTTTGCTTTTAAAACTACACCGTAGCTGTTGCTATGGGAGCATCTCACCTTTGCAGCCCTCCGCTAGAAATTGGAGTTTTGAGGCAGGAGGCAGGAGGCAGGAGGCAGAAGGAAAGAGGAAGAAGGAAAGAGGAAGAAGGAAGGAGCCAGAAGAAGGAAGGAGCCAGAAGAAGTATTTTTACAAATATGAGATGCTCCCGTTGCTATTTTTCCAGGTTTTTAACTTTTATAGTCGGAATTTTTATTTTTTTAATATTTGGGATTTTCCCAGGATTTACCAGAGCAAGTTTAAGCGGTTACTACAAACAAACAACAAATTTATCATCAAGCAGACCCGAAAGCCCGATCGAAGTATTATTGCAAAAAGTTCGATGATCGATAGCTGGGAGTAGCAGCATAAGGATATCCTAGGGACACCGCACTGCCGTCTCCCACGGATATCGGGTAGGGACACCGCACTGCCCATAGGTGTCAACTTAACGTACCACCGATAGTCCGACAGGGGGCGTTGCTGAATACAGGTATGAATGGAAGATTTCCCAATTGCTATAAGCCCTCGGAGGCTGAGCTTTGTAACATCAAGCGAAAAGTTGCTTCATACCGTGAATCAGCAACGCCCGACAGGGGTTGAAACCCCTGCCTCAAAGCTAAAGTCCTCTGAAGAGGACTAAAAAACTCATTAGTCCTCTTCAGAGGACTTTAGCTATTAGACAGGGAATTCATTCCCTGGCGGACTAACGGGTGGGCGGGAGGACTGGTGGACAAAAAGCTTAAGTTAACACCATTGCCCACTGCCGTCTCCCTACCATATTTCATTTTGTACTCGCCAACTATCGACTGCCAAAAGTCTCTAGCGCTCGAAAACAGAAATAACCAGTCAGCTAGAAATCGACTCAAAAGTACAAAATATCAGCATTTTTTACCTTCTGCCGAATGACTAATACCTTCTGCCTTCGGGTACTAGGCTTCCCAACGTTCGGCGACCAATTCAGCCAAGTCAACCACCCGCTGACTGTAGCCCCACTCATTGTCGTACCAAGCCAAAACCTTTACCATGTCGCCATCCATCACCAGCGTTAAGCTGGAATCCAGAATCGAAGAAGCATCACTTCCGCGATAGTCGCATGAAACTAAAGGCAAATCGTTGTACTCTAAAATCCCTTTCATCGAGCCAGAGGCAGCTTCTTTGAACACTTGATTTACTTGCTCGGTAAAAGTCTTTTTCTCTACCTGAGCCACAAAATCAACTACCGACACATTGGGAGTCGGGACGCGCATGGCAATACCGTTTAACTTGCCCTTCAATTCTGGAATCACCAAAGCCACAGCTTGGGCTGCTCCGGTAGAAGTCGGCACAATATTCATTGCTGCCGCCCGGGCCCGCCGCAAGTCGCGGTGGCTGGCATCCAGCAAGCGCTGGTCCCCAGTATAGCTGTGGGTAGTGGTCATCATGCCTTTGACGATGCCAAAATTTTCGTGCAGCACTTTCAGTACAGGAGCTAGACAGTTGGTAGTACAGCTAGCATTGCTGATGACAGTGTAGTCACTGTGCTTGTAGTTGTGGTGGTTGACTCCCATCACATAAGTGCCAACTTCAGAACCCTTGCCTGGAGCGGTAATTAGCACTTTTTTAGCGCCGGCAGTGATATGCTTCGATGCACCAGCTTGGTCAACGAAGACGCCGGTCGCTTCAATAATCAGATCAATACCCCAATCTTTCCAAGGCAAGTTTAGCGGGTTGCGATCGCTCACGCATTTAACTGTCTTCCCATTTAGGGTAATGGAATTTTCATCCGCACTGATGTCCACATTCTTCAACGTTCCCATCATGGAATCGTATCTGAGCAAGTGAGCATTACTTCTGGGATCGGAAGTGTCATTAATAGCTACCAACTCTAGCTGGCTGTTTTCTCTGCCCAGCCAGCAGCGCGCAAAACTGCGCCCGATACGTCCAAAACCATTGATCGCGACTCGAATCACTTTAGTACCTCCTAATGATGGCAGCCCCTAGCTCAGGCTTAAATTTTGGAAAAATTTAAGAATTGACTTATGAGACAAGATCATATCGCAAAGGTTGATCCTTTATAACTTTTTGTGTCGATCAAAAAAGCTTGAACTTTTCTAGAAGGCTGAAATTGCAAGGCAGAAGGCATTAGGCTTTCTGCAGCTGGTTACTGGTAAAGCTGATGGGCTGCAATATAAGTCCCGACAACTTCCGGGACTAAGTAGCGGAGGTCGATCCTTTCGGCGCAGCAGCGGCGGATGTGGCTCGACGAAATCTCGATCGCAGCCATCGAAAGCACATCCCAGCGCATTTCCACGTCCAAAAGAGCCATTTGTTCGGCAACTCGTCGGCCCACAGCAGTCGCCTGAACCTGCATCCTGTCCCCCCCGAAATCGAGGGGTTTTCCACCCGGACAATCTCCCCACTCGGACAGTCCCCCAATCTCCCCGGTTTCTGCTGTCACTCGATCTCCGTGACTCGGACGTGGGGCCACCAACCAGTCGCACAACCCGGCAATTTCGGCGCATCGGTGCCATTTGGGAAGAGTAAGGAGTGCGTCACTACCAATAATCCAGTACCAGCGATGATCGCCAGGATACAATTTTTGCAAATACAGCAGGGTGTCGATCGCAAAACAACTGCCTCTGGGATTTGCCGACCGCGGCGAAATTACGAAGTCTGGGCGATCGCCGATCGCCAAAGCCAGCATTTCCCGCCGCCGCTCAAAACTTGCCAAATCCGGGCGCTCTTTGTGAGGAGGAGAGCGATCCGGTACCCAAATGACTCGATCGAGAGCAAATTGACTCGCAGCCGTCTCGGCTACCAACACGTGACCCCAGTGAACCGGGTCAAAAGTCCCCCCCAAAATCGCTATTTTCCCCATATTTCCCCAAAATCAGGATTAGTAGAGACATCGCGCCAATTTTATGTTTATACACTTTTAACCGTAAACTCTATCGCTTTTCGACTTATTCGACTAACTGCATAACTTGGTATATATACAATTAAGTGAGAATACATATTATCTATAGTTGAGTTGCGATCGTGTCAATCTCTGACTTTCAAGAAAAAATAACCGTAGGAGTAGATAAATGACTACAAAATGAGCGAAATTTTGTTGTTCGTGGTAGTGTTTGTAAATCCTTATGGGTTTTACCCTCAATCTTGGTAGAAAGGTTGTGGGGCTTTTGCTGCCGTATCCCAGCACAGCAGGCGGATAGAAATAGAAAGAATGCAGGAGTATGCAACCACCCAAAATTAGTCTATTGGCACAGGCCCCAGACCCCGTTTTCTCTTACCTGCAATTTTCGAGCTGTGACTGTTCCGGAAAACTACTCGGTACTAAGTCATATAGGATACAAGACAAACATCTCTACAAGTCCCTCAAATCTAGGGACGCGCAGAGAATTTTGTACAAAATCTCTAGCGAACTGTATCCTGAAAAAACAATTCTTGATATGATATCGCGTGTTATTGGCGTGGTGTGGTGTGTGAGGAGCAAAGATGCCGAGTTCTGTTGATTTTAGCGGTAGACCATTTCATTTCATCGGCATTGGTGGGATTGGGATGTCAGCCCTTGCCTACATTCTAGCTAAACGCAAGTTGCCTGTGTACGGCTCCGACATTAAATCGAGTCACATAACCGAGCGCTTGCAAGGAATGGGAGCTCATATTTTTTGGAGTCAAGACGCCAGCAATTTTGAACTATTTCAAACGGCCCTTAACGGTAGCAGTCCCGACTGCGGGCAACAGGAAAGGGCAGTATCCTCGATAGTCGCGGGTACGGTAGGGACTTCTGTCGCGACAGCCAAAGCTGTCCAATTGAACGGCAACGGTTCAAGCGCCCAAGCAATTGCGGGATTGCCTCAAGTAGTATGTTCGACGGCTATTCACCCAGCCAATGCCGAATATCGAGCTGCTTTAGATTTGGGCTGTCCGATTTTTCATCGATCGGATGTGTTGGCAGCGTTAATTCAAGATTACCAAAGCATAGCCGTAGCCGGGACTCATGGCAAAACTACTACTAGCAGCTTAATCGGGTTCATGCTGATGGCTGCGGGTCTAGACCCGACCATCGTAGTAGGAGGCGAGGTAAATGCTTGGGAAGGCAATGCCCGTTTGGGGGAAGGCCCCTACTTAGTGGCCGAGGCTGATGAATCCGACGGTTCTCTCGTTAAGCTAGTAGCCAAAATTGGCATAGTAACGAACGTGGAACTGGATCATCCAGACCATTACGATACCCTTGACCAGGTAATAGACACTTTTAAGGTGTTTGCCCAAAACTGTCAAACCTTGGTGGGCTGCATTGACGACCAAATCGTCAAAGACTGCCTTGGGCCTCATGTCAGTTATAGCTTGCAGCCGGACAGCGGTGCTGACTACACGGCTTCGGGCGTGGAGTACGGGGCAGAAAGCACCAAGGCTCGGATTTGGGAGCGAGGAGTTTTCCTGGGGGAAATGGAGTTGAAGTTGCTCGGCACACACAATCTCAGCAATGCACTAGCTGCGGTAGCAGTAGGCCGATTGTTGGGGTTAGAGTTTTCGGCGATTGCCAAAGCGATTGCTGGCTTTGAAGGAGCTCGCCGCCGTTTTGAGGTGCGGGGCTTTCACAATGACATCCTGTTTGTGGACGACTACGCCCACCATCCTAGCGAAATTCGTGTCACCTTGGCGGCGGCTCGCTTGCGTATCGAAGGTAGCGAAAAAAATTCCAAATCCCGAAGAGTGGTTGCAATTTTTCAACCCCACCGTTACAGCCGAACTCTGACATTTTTGCCAGAATTTGCTCAATCTTTTGGGGATGCTGATTTGGTTGTGGCTTGCGATATTTATAGTGCTGGGGAACCGAATTTAGGAGAGATTAGCGGGCAGCAGGTTGCTGATTTGATTGCGAAAGAAGGCCGAGAGGTTGAGTTTGCGCCTTCCCTGGAGTCAGTCACTAAGTTTTTAACCAAAAATCTGCAACCGGGGGATTTGGCTCTGTTTTTGGGCGCTGGTAATCTGAATCAGATTATTCCAGAGGTGATGGCTTTTTATCAACAAGCCGATCGCCCCGATTAGCTCGCGAACTGAGTAGAGTCGATCGACATTATGGCGTTGCACGTTGGGCCGAAACTTCTGTCGGACGGCTCGCTCAAAGGGGCGACATAAGTTAGCTAAATGGATTTTAAACCACGTCTTCGAGCGAAGGTATTTTTAAGGATTTTCAAGATGGTGACTATCTCGAATGACTCCTCTGTTAAGGACAATCGGCGAGTGTATTCTCCTATTTCTTTGCGGGGAACTGATTGCAAGATTAACTCCCAAGTTTCGCTGGCGGGCCTGACTTCCTTCCGAGTCGGTGGCCCTGCCGAGTGGTACGTTGCTCCCCGCAGTATGGAGGCTTTGCAAGCGAGTTTTGCTTGGGCTGATTCTGAAGGGGTGCCTGTGACTCTGCTGGGTGCCGGTTCTAATTTGTTGGTGAGCGATCGGGGTTTGTCCGGTTTGGTCGTCGGCACTCGCTACCTGAAACAGGTGAATTTTAACCCAGAAACAGGTCAAGTTACAGCGGGGGCGGGGGAGTCAATTCCCCGCCTTGCTTGGTTGGCGGCTAAACGGGGCTGGAAAGGTCTAGAATGGGCAGTCGGCATACCGGGCAGCGTGGGAGGGGCTGTGGTGATGAATGCAGGCGCTCACAGAGGCTGTACTGCTGATATTCTGGTCAACGCTCGCGTCCTATCCCCTGGTGGCAAGGTGGAAATTCTGACTCCCCAAGAGTTGGAGTACCGCTACCGGACTTCGGTGCTGCAAGGGGGCGATCGGCTAGTAACAGAAGCGACTTTCCAGTTACAGCCGGGGTTCGACCGATCGCAAGTAATGGCAGAAACTAATGACCATTTCAGCCAGCGGCGGACAACTCAACCTTACCACTTACCGAGCTGTGGCTCAGTCTTCCGTAACCCCGGCCCCAAGACTGCCGGTTGGTTCATCGAACAAGCGGGACTGAAGGGATATCAGATCGGCGGCGCACAAGTAGCGCAGCGCCATGCTAATTTTATTCTTAACTGCGGGTCGGCAACGGCCAATGATATTTTTCAAGTGATCCGCCACGTTCAACAGCAAGTCGAGCAGCGGTGGTCGCTGTTGTTGGAGCCAGAAGTTAGAATACTGGGAGAGTTTCCCTTCTAAGGCATCATTGAAGTAATACGGAAACGGCAGACTGCCAGCCCACACACCATCACAAAGTAGTTGTCAAGAACCTCAGCCCTGACGGCATGAGGCTTGAAAGAGAAATCTAACAAGCCATCTTGACCCGCCTTGCGTCTTA
>NZ_JAUBOZ010000214.1:0-4158 GCF_036700475.1 Microcoleus sp. T2B6
TTAATAATTTATAACTCTGCAATTATACATTATTGGGCCAATTTTAGCAATCTTTTCCTATCATTCAACACTTCTGCTAACGAACATAAATTTGATTTCCCCAAAATACGTCAATATACTCACACAGAGAAAATCATTTAGGATTGATCTAGATAGAGAAAATCATTTAGGATTGCTATAGTAAGTATCTATCAAGATTATAACTGTAAAAGTATAAATCGTGCCTGTAGACAAACTCCCATAACTCATGGAACTTATTTGGTTCTTTAAAACTCTCAACAAATACATTGCCTCATACAAAGGGCAATTTGTTTTACTGTTTACCTGCCTGATATTCGACGCAGCATTTGATTCAGTCTTCCGAGCCAGCTTAAAATTTATCATCGATGCCGCCATCGTTCCCCAAAACTATAGTCTTCTGGTTCTAATCCTGTCTCTCTTAGCCGTAGGAGCAATTCTATATGCCTGCATCGGTTTGCTAGGAATTTTCCTAGGAGCGCGTTTGGGCATTTTAATCACTAACAATATCCGACACTCTCTATTCGAGCATCTCCAAAGCCTTTCAATGGAGTTTTTTGGGCGACGTTCAGCCGGGGATATAGTCAATTGTCTCATCGCCGATGTCCAAAAAGTGGAAAACGGTGTAATTACAATGGGGTTGACAATTGTTGTTTTAGAACTGTCTAACTTCCTATTTTCTCTGGTTTTCCTCTTCTTACTCAACTGGCAATTAGCCCTGCTCAGTTTAATCGGTTTAACCCTCTGCAGCATTGCTCCAATAAAAATTGCCAGCCTTGCAACCGAAGTCGGCTATAAGTTGCTGCAAAAAGAAGGACAGATTGCCAGCGTTATCGAAGAGAATATCCTCTCGCAAACCGTTGTCAAGATATTCGGGCTGGAAAACCAAATGAGTAAAGATTTTTCCACCGATTTAAATGACTTAAAACAGGTTGATGTCCGGGCAACCTTTCTCTCCTACTTAGTGCAGAAAGTCCCGATGATTGGTTTTGTCATGACGCAGCTTATCGTTTTAAGTATCGGTGCTGTTATGACATACCAGAATATCATTTCCGTAGGCACCCTTGCCTCCTTTCAAGTTTTAATGCTAGGATTGAATCTCAATATCCTCGGTTTAACTTCGTCACTGCCTGCATTTATTGATGGAGTGGCAGGGCTGCAACGCATCAGCGATATCTTATCAGAAACCCCGGCGATTCAGGATGCACCGGGTGCGATTGATTTACCTCACTTTTCCAGTGATATTAACTTTGACGATGTTACCTTTAGCTACTCCCAAGATAGAGGTGGAGTTAAAAATCTATCCCTAAAGATTCGCCAAGGAGACTTCGCGGTATTTGTCGGTCAAAGTGGAGCAGGCAAAAGTACAATTGTCAACTTGCTGACGCGATTTTATGACCCGGATAAAGGACGCATTCTGTTTGATGGAGTTGATTTGCGTCATGCAACAGTACGCTCCCTCCGCTCTCAAATTGCACTGGTTTCTCAGGATGTAATTCTCTTTAATTGCTCGGTGCGGGAAAACATCCGCATGGGCTATCTAGAAGCTACGGACGAACAAGTCGAAGCCGCAGCCAAAGCCACCGAGATTCACAACTTTATTTTGTCCCTACCCCCAGGCTACGACACACCCGTTGGTGACAGGGGCGGACAGTTATCAGGGGGACAACGGCAAAGAATTGCCTTAGCTAGAGCCTTGGTGAGAAATCCAGCAATTCTAATTCTGGATGAAGCCACATCCGCCCTTGACCCCGCCACAGAAGCCGAAATCCTCGCCACTATCGAGCGCATCACCAAAGAACGCACCGTAATTTTGATTACCCACCGCATGGCCCATGCCTTGCGTGCGGATGTCATGTACGTGCTGGAAAACGGCAGCTTGGTTGTTAGTGGTTGACACCAATTTTTTATGAGGCTGCATAGAATCCGATCCCCCCTAGCCAAGGGCGGGCACGGGGAGTAGGGGTCGCACCGCCCCTACTAAGGGGGGGACAAGATTCCGCTCAAAGTCAACCCCTACTCCCCAACAATCAGGGGGATTTAGGGGGATCGAGATATATGCAACTTCACATTAAATTGGTATGACACACAGATTTGACCTGTACTGAATATTTTGGAGTTAAAAATTATGACCAGCACAAATGATTACAAATGGCTAATTCCCTCTTCTGCTAACCTAGGCTCGAAATCTCTTGAAGAAGAGAAAGAGAGCTGGGATAAAAACCACGAAGATTATACCAACACCTCTTTCAGCATCACCCAAGACCCCAAAATCTGCAAAAACCTAATCCGTCCAGAGCGCTCTCCCGGCTATGATATTCCCAACTCGCCTGACATCAAAGTCTTAATTCCCGGTTGTGGCTCGGAAATTTATCTTCAGAAAACCTTACTAGAATTTTGCCCCCAAATTGGACAAATCTACTGTACCGATTTTTCCAAAACTGCCATTGAAAAAGCACAAGCACACTGGAAAACAGCAGATGGAGATTCCCGACTCAACAATCAGCAAATCGTGTTTGAGCAAGTAGACTCCACGCGAATCACCGAACAAAAACCGGAGTGGAACGAGAAATTTGATTACGTCCTACTCGCAAATTCCGTGGTTTCCAGTGAGGATAAAACCAACCGCCAGATGATACGGGAATTTGGGAAAGTTCTCAAGCCAGGTGGCAAGATATACGGATATTTCCCAACCACCTTATGCTTCTTAGAAATTGCCTATTTCAGTCGCAAACACGCTCACTGTGTTACAGAGGGATATATCGATGTCTACGGCAATAAAGTTTGGGATGCTGAGTGGCAAACTGCCCAGATTTATTACACTCCCTTGCGGTTAAATTGCATCTTTAAAGAAGCAGGATTAAAACAACTCAGTTTGGAGATGCAGTTTTTGGACTATGAGCCTTTTGTTTCCATGTTTAAAGAGATGATCGATCATGACGACCCGGATATCTTTCTCTGGCATCTTCTAGTTCGTTATGAAAAATATAGCAATCCTAAATCATTCTCATAATTATTGTAGGGGCAATCCCCCCGTGGTTGCCCTATAGATAGGGGGTAGGCACGGGGAGTAGGGGTAGCACTACCCCTACAAATTTATCTGAATCATTTAGGATTGCTATAGGACTTAGGGATTTGGGCGAAGCATCGAGTGAGATGCTTCGTTTCACTCAGCATGACACATAGGCTTTGCGTAAGTAGGGACACGGCATTGCCGTGTCCTTCTTCGTGTCAACAACTAGGTTAAACCCGCAGTCCGGCAAGGGTTGAAACCCCTGCCTCAAAGCTAAAGTCCTCTGAAGAGGACTGAAAAACTCATTAGTCCTCTTCAGAGGACTTTAGCTATTAGACAGGGAATTCATTCCCTGGCGGTCTGGCGGACTGGCGACTGTCAGCGGCGGCTTATGGTTGAGGTAAAACTCTAGAATCTGGAAATTAACAGAGGCCAGAAGTACGATCGCCCTTTTGAAGAGAAATGTATAGAAATAGAAACGCGATCGCAACTTTATTTTTTCTACCCTCCGACGACTCCCCATCTCCCGATTGTTTCCCAACTACGCTTCAACTATCAGAGTAATGTTTTCAAGTCTCACGACGCGAACAACTTCACCGGGTTGCAAAGTTATTTCTCGTTAGCGAAGCCCTCAAAGAGGATCGCACTTCGCCGGCCACCAACTGTTTTGGAAACGAACGCGACCGCATTCTTGAGGGCTAATTTGTTCATCTACGATCGCTGTTTCAACATCGTTAATAGACATAGCTGCTTGCTCCTGAATATAAACTAGACTTGATTTGTGCGGATGTCAGAAGCTTGTCTGTCAACTTCCCCTCCACACTCAACCGTGTCACTTCTGATTATTATTTGAGCGGTTTATACAGTATTTTAGGGATTTATTATCGGAGCTTAAACGAGAGAAATCAAGCCAGAGAATGCCATTAAATATCAGAAATAAAAGCCCCTAAATATTTGCAGATTATAGCGAAAAACAGCGAACCGGACAACGGCAAACAAGCAAATCTCGAATTCTGGAAAATTAACGCTGCAATTAATATAGGTTTTTGTCCAGAAGTGTTGAACGCTTATTGATAGGATTCTGAAAATAGACATACGAATCCTATAAAATGCTGATTTCAGCAATT
>NZ_JAUBOZ010000040.1:0-3827 GCF_036700475.1 Microcoleus sp. T2B6
TGTCCCCCCCTTAGTAGGGGCGGTGCCCCCGTGCCCGCCCTTGGTTAGGGGGGATCTAGACTTCGCTACAAACAAGAGAGACGGTGGGTTTAACGTTAAGTTATCACCAATGACCTCATCCTCCTCCCTCTGCGCCCTCTGCGCCTCTGCGGTTCCCTCTCTAAACTGGGCCTCAGTCGGTGCGGCACTCGGATCGATCGCCCGCGCTGCCAATTCGCCGCCACCCAGCGCCGCCAAAGTCAAAAATGCAATAATCGAAATTCGCATAGAGATTAAATTTAAAGCACACCCAACGCATATTACCCAAAACCGGGTTCCCTGCATAATTAGCCGAAAAGAAACCCGGTATTTTTGAGGCTACCGGGTTTCTGGGATGCTGAAATGTGGGAAAGTTCGATCGACTGCGGGCGATCTTAATGACCCAGAAAAATTTGTTTAAATAGCTTGTCGAGAAACACGTTTCTCAAAATGAGCCTGAGTCTGCTGCAACAGTTGTTCGCGACTATCCTTAGCGGTGGTAATGGTAGGGAGCAGGTTGCGAGCTTGTAAAGTCATGTGAAGCTGTAGGTGTGCTACGTACTCACTGACATCTTCGCGAAGAGAGCAAGCCGGGTACTGTTTTAAAGTAGAGTTCAAGGTGTTCTCCTGCTTTGGGTTTGTAGTTTTTTCTAATAATCATAGACAATATCATGGTCTATTTCTAACTGTGTACTCCGTAATGAAGTTTAACGTTTGAACTGCTTTTTTGTTACAATCCTTTACAAAGGTATCTTACCTATCAGGAGTCGATCGCCCATGCAGTCTCAAGCACTTGTAGGACAAAAGCACACATTAAGTACATTTGTCAATAGCACCACCCAAACAGCCGCCTACCTCGACATCGGGTGCGGCAGACCCTTATTGATGCTGCACGGTTTCTTAGGAGAAAAGACTTGCTGGCTGCCATTAATTGAGTTATTGCAATCTCAGTTTCGGTGCATCAGTTTAGATATGTTAGGTTTTGGAGAATCCAGCAAACCAGAAATCCGCTACGACGTAGCTGTAGAAGTTGCTTTTGTGCGGCAAGTTGTAGAACAACTAAATATCGAACCCTGCTACATCCTCGGACATTCTTTTGGCGGTTGGGTAGCATCTGCATATGCCCTAAAATATCCTAATTCTGTTAGCAGTTTAGTGTTAGCAGCACCGGCGGGCATTCGAGACGACACTTTTTGTGGTCAATACGATGCTTTGCGGCCGCTGCTGTGGGAAACCCCAGCCGTGGATTGGGCATTGCAGTTGGCAAAACCTTTTGCCAGTTTAGCGGGAAAAAGTGAGCAATTGCAGCAAATTTCCGGGTGGCGCAGGGAGTTGATGTCTCAACCAGTAGCAAGGTCATTTTTAATGAGTCGGATGAGGCCGGAAGACGCAGTTGATACAGTAGAAAAAGAAATTCACAAATTGCAAATTCCTACCTTAGTCATCGCAGCAGAGAGTGACGAAACAATTCCTCTATGGCACTGTGAAAGCTACGCGGGCGAGATACCGGGGGCCGAGTTAGCAATTATTCCCAATGCTGCTCACGGGTTGCCGCAAACTCAAGCTCCCATCATGGCCAAGTTGATTAGTAAATTTTTGAATAGTTAAGAAAAACTGTGCAACAAGCGGAATCCTGAAAATTGTGATAAGCCACAACGGGCAAATAATTGTGTTTTAGTATACTACTTTACTACGAAATACAGAATATATTGGTTAGTGTCTTGTACAATTATTTTTATGGCTCTTAAATCTTGTGTCAGCACGAGCTACAGACATTTAGTGGAGTCGGGGATATTACCAATGGCGGCAATGAGAAACTATTTTAATCTGGAACAAATTACGACAGCCAGAAAAATTAGTGCTGCGGTAATTAACATCAGCGGCCGCCAGCGAATGCTTTCCCAACGAACGGCTTTTTTTTGCATGAGGTTAGTTTGCTCTCAGAATGGGGTAGAAAGAGCAAAACTGCGCGGGAATTTGTTAGAGGCGATCGAGCTTATGGAAAAATCGCACCGCGACTTAATTAATATTGGCAGCAGCGTCAACTTAGTGAGTCCCCCTTCAGCCACCCTCAAGGCAATGTATTTTGAGCCGCCACTGTATTTAGACAAACAAGTACGCGCATATATCGATCGAATTAAAGCCTTGGTGCAAGTTCCCGATGCCGAACTCAGGCTGGAAAATTCCCATCTGCTGTACATTGTCGAAGCTGCGGGGGGCGAATTGCTAGAAGCTTTCGATGCCGTGGTGAGTCAATACCAGCAAGAAAGCGAAATCGAACAATTTGAAATCGACCTCAAACAGGTTGAACTTTATCAAGAAAGTTGTGCTGCTACCTCGAAAGCGGAAGCTCAAGCCGCCCAGCTCGATCGCGCACTTTGCGAACTAAAACAAACTCAAGCTCAACTCCTCCACAGCGAAAAAATGTCTTCGCTGGGGGCGCTAATGGCTAGTATCGTCCACGAAATTAATAACCCAGTTAGTTTTATTTACGGCAACTTGAGCCATGCCGCAATTTATACTCAAGATTTGTTGCACCTGCTGTGTCTCTATCAAGAATGCTATCCCAATCCCTGTCCCGATATCACAGCTAAAATCGAAGAGATAGATCTGGATTTTCTAGTTGAAGACTTGCCTAAAGTCATCTCTTCCATGCAAATGGGTTCCACTCGCATTCGCGAAATTGTCAAATCTATGGGCAACTTTTCGCGAACCGATAACAGTAACATGACCATGTGCGACTTGCACGACAGCATTGACAGCACCGTGTTAATTTTGCGAAACCGTCTCAATTCTCAAATAGACCGTCGCGACATTCAAGTCATTAAAAATTATGGAAAATTGCCTCTTGTAGAGTGTTATTCAGGACAGCTAAATCAAGTATTTATGAATCTAATTACCAACGCGATCGATGCTTTGGACGAGGTATCACAAAATCAGCCCAATGCTGCGCTAAAAATTTTGATAACCACAGAATTAGCAGGGCCCGATCGCGTGAGAGTGCGGATTGCTGACACGGGACCCGGAATGACACCAGAGATAAAAGAGCGAATGTTCGAGCAGTTTTTCACCACCAAGGAAATCGGTAAAGGTACCGGTTTAGGATTGTCTATTGTCTACAAAATCTTAGTAGAAAATCACCGAGGATCGCTCCGGTGCGAGTCGGAACCCTGTAAGGGAACCGAGTTTATCATTGAACTGCCGATCCAGCAAACTTAAGCAATTTACTAATCATCCAAATTTATCAAAAATTTGGGTTTAAAACCCTGTTCTTCTAGGACAGCTTTAATTTCTTAAAACTTTTTTCAAAAAGTCCGCTAGGTTCCGATATCTGGAGTATAGTATAAAAGTCAAGGTCAAATTCGCAATGCCCTCGTGAAACAGGACATGAGACACACTTTTAGGCATAAACCGGGGGACGCAGAGCAGCGAAAACTCTTTAAACAGCTAGAGGCTGAATTCAGTAAGCCTTAAACCAGTCAAAACAAACTATTTGTAGGATTGTTAAGTAGGGTAGGGCATACCCAAACTCTAGATAAGTATTCTAGTACGCTTTTGGAGACAGACCCGCTGGGGTGGCTGCTTGCTCAGGCTCGTTAATTGGTAGGATTCTACGGTTGAAAAGTCGGAGTATTGCCTTTCATGACGCAACACTTAAAGGTTAGTCGCTGAATTAAGAATCCCCGCACCTTGATAGTCGGGGAGTGTCAACTATGTTAACTGTGGCACGGGCGTCCCGCCTGTGTCAACTATGTTAACTGTGGCACGGGCGTCCCGCCTGTGTTAACTGTGTGTGGCACGGGCGGGAC
>NZ_JAUBOZ010000040.1:3927-52652 GCF_036700475.1 Microcoleus sp. T2B6
GCCTGTGTTAACTGTGTGTGGCACGGGCGTCCCGCCTGTGTTAACTGTGGCACGGGCGTCCCGCCTGTGTTAACTGTGGCACGGGCGTCCCGCCTGTGTTAACTGTGTGTGGCACGGGCGTCTCGCCTGTGTTAAATGTGGCACGGGCGTCCCGCCTGTGTTAACTGTGTGTGGCATAGGTGTCCCGCCTGTGTTAACTGTGTGTGGCACGGGCGTCCCGCCTGTGTTAACTGTGGCACGGGCGTCCCGCCTGTGTTAACTGTAGTTAAAATTTACACATATCCTACGCTAATTCGAGCTTCAAAGTTGGCAACAGCTTTTCTAAATTTCTGAGAGATTTCTGTTGCCAAGGAATATCATTTGAACCCAATACCAAAAGTTGAATCGTTTTCTTTTTTCGGACGCTAATGACAAATTTAGACAGCATACTGATACCAGAACTGTTAACAAATTCCAATTGTTTTAGGTTCAAGGTAATAGTAGGCGGTTCGCCATTGGCTACCTCATCTAACAACTCGGCTATTGGTGCATATTCGGGAGGGCCGCTCAGGCTGAGTTCCCCTTGGAAAGTGAGTGTGACTGATGCTGGTTCGTATTGAATGCTGTAATCTTCACCTTTAATTTCTTGAATGCCCATTGTGATTTGGTTTCCTGACTAAAATATTGCGATCGCACAAGAGAGTAAATATTGAAATGCTAGAAACTAGACCCTAATTTGAACCACAGTCGTAACACTGATGGTATCACTATCTGGCCTGGGCTCGAATTTCCAACCTATCTTAGCTGAATAGTCATTAATCATCGTCAGCAATCCCAATCCCGATGTATCACTTTCCGATTCCGCATTCTTTTCAAGCTGCTGCAAATAAAGTTCATTTGGATCGGAAGCCATAATTTCTTCAATAAACTCCTTCAACTTCTTCGCCCCTTCTGAAGTGACACTATTACTGGCAAAAATTACCGCCGTCACCTCTGTTTCACCAATAAAATGTATGCCAAATCTGACCTTGTAATGAGTATCATCGTTATTAAATTTTATCGCATTTTCTAACAGTTCGTTGGCTACGTAACTCACAGCTCCCTTGCTTTGTTTGATCCGTTTCTCGCTGCTAGCATCCTCCTCATCCACCGGTAGAAAGCTAGACAAATAATCTGCTACAAAATGAGCTGAAAGCCTGTTGTTGCGCCAGCGCTGTTTGATCGGGCGAGAACTGGGAGTAAATGTAAGTTCTAGGGAGTCGTGTTCAGGAGGAAATTCTTCAATGAATTCTCCAAAGATTTGTGTCATTGTTCTTAAGCTGCCAGATGTCATGATTTTTCTCGCTCCAATTGATGTATTAAGGTCACTTCTTGGTGAATTTCCACACGCCATTCCAGTTAGCAGGAATACTTTTTTGTAACAGCGATTGGATGCGTTTTAGGTAAAGTTGACTGGGCTTGTCATCTGGATTTAGGGCTACTATCTGTTCAAAACAAACTATGGCCTTAGCAAAATTTCCCTGACAATATTCTTGGAGTCCCTCCTCAAATATAGGCAAAGTTTGAATTTTGAGCGATCGCACTGGTTCTACTTCAACATCTAACACCTCACAAACTGTAATGGCTTCTTGTCTACCTTTAACAATAGCCCGATCCAAAAAACGGATATGATACTTTTCGGGTTGACTCAAACGTTGTACCACATCTCCAGAAATTAATAAAGATACGCCATAATACTTAGTCAAACCTTCCAGACGAGCGGTGAGATTGACATGATCTGAGAGCGCATCTGCTTGCATCCGATTCGCATCTCCAATAATCCCAACCATCGTATCACCCACATGGATACCAATGCCAATATTCAGCGGTATATCCCCATTTATTTTACGGCTTTGATTGTATTTTTGCAACTGCTCCAACTTCACAATTCCTGCCTGAATAGCATCATCAACGCCATCGGGAAAAACTGCCATGACTCCATCTCCAATATACTTGACAATAAAACCGTTGTGCTTACGAATTTCCGGACTAATTTGCTGTAAATAATTATTGATGAAGTCAAAGTTTTCTTGAGGAGTCATTTGCTCCGCCATCGTGGTGAACGAACGCATATCGGAAAACATAATTGCCATCTCTTTGCTCACGTGATCTCCAAGCTGGAAATCAACCATGCTTTGCTTGCCGAGAAATTGGAGAAATTCATCGGGAACGAAACGTCCGTAAGCCTGCAAAAGATTCTCTAATTCTTGTTCCCGCGCTTTCACCGTTTGCACCATATGGGAAAATACCTGTGCCAGTTCTCCCAGTGCATCACTGCGCGCTGCCACATCTGACAATATCTGGGGTTGAAAGCTATTGTTTTTTACAGCAATAGCTGCATCTATAACCTTTTTTACCTGCTCGATGTAAGTCTGCATCTCTCGGTTTTTATGATGGATCTGGTTTTCCAGATCCGTGGAGTGTTCCGTGATAATTTCTACTAAGGTTTCATAGCTATTTTTTTCATCCTCTACTTCCTCAAGTTTTTCGCTCAACTCCCGTAGCTGGGTATGGAGTTCTTCTGGACATTTAGATGATGCTAAATTTATTTGTGGTTTCATAATTTATACTTCCGAATCTGGAAGCGCAAAATTGTTTGACTCGCTCGCTGTAAAATATTAGAAGTTACAGGCGCGGAACTCGAAATCCGGTTTCTGCTTCGATGCTTGACCACTAAATCCAAGACCCCTCGTCCTAGGAACCGCGTTGACGACCGTCAATCGATTTTAGATTTTAGATTTTAGATTTTAGAGGCGACCCCACGGATAAATTCGGGGGGCAAGTTTCATGGGATACAGGTTTTTTATTTCTGGGTCCTGAGTCTGCGAAGGAATGAATCCGGGGGCTTGTATCCTGGATGCTTTCGGTCACTCATCAGAAAAATGGGTAGAAACCCCGTCCTTCTAGGACGGCTTTACAATTTAATTTGCAATGCGCCACGAGTTGTAGGACAAAAACTTACAATCTGCGGGCGATGCGTTTTGAGTTAGACGCTTGCCTGTTTTTAAATCGTGCAAGCTAATTGTTTTCCGGTACGGGTCTTTCTTCGTTGGAGATTCTTGCCAACCGCCAACGTAACAAAATCCGTATTTAGGGTGCTTGACGACTGAACCGCGCTTAAACCCCACACTCAAAGTGCCGCCATAACGGGGGCGAATATGACCTGTGGAATGCTGCAAGCGATGGAGTTGTCTGCGATGAAACTCAAGAGAGATTACTTCTATTAGCTTGGTATTGTCGGGTTGAGTATGCCCGCCCACGTACCAATTAGCCAATACCCAAGAATCAACGCAGTGAGCCTCAAACTTGTTTGATAGCTTCTGTTTTGATTTTTTAAGTCCAAGTTCTTGACGCAGGTTGTAAGTATCATTGCCCGATTTAATCTCAAGATGGGCAATCTTTCTAAGCTCAGAGTAAAACCAGTGCTTGCCAACCTCTAAAGGACTAAACGATACGTTCCACTTACGTCCGTTTTTCCACGTTCGCGCTTTGATGTCCTCCACAACAAATGTTGATATCGGAAACATCAACGTTAGCCAGTTAACTATCCTTAACTTCCACTGCCATCTCGCCTTAGTAGATGGAGGGAGCCGATTTTTGTTAACCAACCTGTTAGCTCGGTTTTGACGGCACGGTGTCTTCCGAAACCGCCGAGCACGTCGCATATTTCGCCTTACTTCAACATGGTCTTTTACCCAATCAATTGCATGGGTCTGGATGTTTAAGTAGGTATGCGATTTGGATTTAATGGTAAATCCTTCGCGTTTGCTACCTGGATCGATGCCAACCGCTATGGGTTGATAGTTGTGGCTTGAAGGTTCTATATTCAATCGCACACAAAATACCCCCTTTTTCCAGAATGGTGTTGCCTTACCTGACTTAATCCAGCGCTTAGCGCGGCTTGAGGTAGTCGGCATTAACGGTCTATTTTCACTGTTTACAACGGGTACAAACATTTACGGTAAGTCCTATCTATAGGTATATATTTCCCTTCGCCACTGGCACATCCGAGCGGTTAAAAACTAGGGAGGCATTCTTAACGTCCGGTGGGATACCACTCCCAGATGGCTCAGTTTGTCTTAAAGACGCAGGCTAGACACTGTTTTAGTCTTGAATTAAGAAGACGGTGAATCTTCCTCTTTCAAGCCCCATGCCTTTAGGCTGGGGTTAGTGACAAATTATGCACAATATTTCCCTGTTGCTTCAATACTAGCAAAGTAATGTCATCAAAAACTTTTTGTTCTCCAATAAAGTCTCGCAAATCAGCGATGGTGGCTTCCTTGATTTGTTCGGCGCTCAAATGCCAGTTTTGAGAAACCACCTCACAGAGTCTT
Organism: Microcoleus sp. T2B6; assembly: GCF_036700475.1. Lineage (NCBI taxonomy): Bacteria > Bacillati > Cyanobacteriota > Cyanophyceae > Oscillatoriales > Microcoleaceae > Microcoleus > Microcoleus sp. T2B6. The sequence continues at coordinate 8,280 of NZ_JAUBOZ010000040.1, forward strand.
TCAATACCGTAGAATTTTTTGTGCATATTTCTAGCTTCGGGGATGCCGTCAGTATAAAGCACCACCCCGTCCCCCGGCTCTAAGTCTACTAAAACATGGCTGATCCAATCGGAAATATCATCATGTAAGCCGAGGGGAAATCCTAAATTTATGGTGTCTATCCGCTGGATTTTACCGCCTTTCCTGACGACAAGAGTTTCCTCATGTTGACCGCTGATACTAATTGTGCGATCCGCATAGTTGAGCAAAGCTAGTGTCATATTTTTGTCCGAGTTCATGCGCTGGACATTTTTATAAATAGTGCGGTTGAGGGTATCTAAAAAACGCACCGGGTTGGATTCTTGCATTTCCTGAAGAGTGCGGACAGCAGCTTGAGTCATCACCATCAAAATGCCGCTTTCTAATCCGTGTCCGGTGACATCACCAATGCAAATCGTGACAACTCCGTTAGTACAAAGTACGTCGTAGTAATCACCACCTACTTCCGATGCTGGCTCCATAAATCCGGCAATATCTAAATCTTCAATGGCTGCAAGTTCAGCAGGTTTTGGCAGAATCAACTGCTGCATTTGTTTGAGCATATCGAGCTCGGAGCTCATGCGGAGGTTTTCCGCTTTCAGGCGCTGGTTGAGAGCAGCAATTTGTTTAGTGGCTGTAGCGAGTTCAGAGGTACGTTCTTTGACTTTATCTTCTAGGGTTTCAAAGGATTCTTGCTGTTGTCTCGCCATGCTATTAAAGGAATTTCTTAAGGTTTCAATTTCCAAAATCAGACTGGAATCAACGTTCTGGTTGAGAGTACCACCTGCTAGATATTCTGAAGCTTGAGCAATTTGGTTCAGGGGGCGAGTAATCCAGCTAGCAGTGAAAATACCCACTCCAACAGAGACAATGAGAGCCACAATACACAGCAAAATAGTCTGCCGAGTGTGAGCATAAATTTGCGGCATAAAGTCCGCTTCAGGAACTACTACTACACTCAGCCAATTGAGGCCGTACTTGTCAGTTAGCGGAGAAACTTGGATAAATTGCCGCGCACCGTTCAGCTTAAAGTCAAGTTGAACAGTTTGATGGATGTCTTCCAAACGCTTGAAGCGATCGAGCAGATAAATCACACTTTGACGCATCAGTCGGTTGCTGCTTTCCTGTGCTTTGAGCCGTTTTGTATCTTTGCCTGTTCCCACCGAAAGAGGCTGTTCTTTAACCGAACTGGCTATTAACTCACCCTGGGGTTCAATGATAAATACTTGACCGGAATTACCCACTCGTAAGGTTTGCAGGAAGTGGCGAATTTGATCGAGTCCCATCTGGCAAGTCAGCACGCCAATTAGTTTCCCTTCGGCATCGTAATAGGGTAGACTCGCATTAATTTGTAGCGTACCGTAGCCAAAATTAATATAAACTTTACTCCAAGCTGCCTGTTTTTTCTCAACAGCTACTCTGTAAAAAGGGCGCGTGCGAACGTCATAATTGGGCGTGTTTTTTTCGATTGTTGTGGGGTTTCCATTATCGTCAAGGTTGTAATATATCAAGTCGCCGCCCCCCGGAATCAGTTGCTGGGCAAGCTGAGGTTTTTCAAGTCCAACTAGCCGATTTACCCAACCCACACGCAGGTACTGACCTTTTTCGTTGGCAATTCCCGCGTGACCGATCGACTTAAATTGCAGAACTTGTTTCCAAAAATATGGTCTAGCTTGCTCCAAATCGTCAAAGTTCAGCACCCCCAAAGGTACAGCATCCTGATTGATCTGATTCACCAGTGGCGGAGCTTCCAGATAGGTTTGAACACGTTCGTAAACTCTCGCACTCACTTCCTGGCGCAACTGACTAACAATATCGTTGACTATCTGCTCTCCGTTTCTGTAAGAGAGATAGCCAACGCAGCCAACAGCCGCCAAAATTTGGAGAACAAAGGGAACTACCAAGACATTGCGGAGACGGAATTTGCCCGCTCTGGAGACGATCGCACTTTTTTGAGAAACCATTGTTAAAAACACTCCCAGCGGGCAGTTTTTTGTTACCAGACTTGATAATGGATATATTAATAGCGACAGACAATGTTATCATATCAAAAACTCAACCAACCTCAAAAAAATCTGCGTTCATCAGCGCTCCTCAGCCTGCATCAGCGGTTAAAATAAAACCATAAATCCCAACAAAAATGCAAATTACTCAATCCCTCCACAGCGCCATCCTCATCTCTAACCTGGAACAATCCCAACACTTTTACAGCACCGTACTAAAACTGCAAAAAATCGATCGAGACTTAAAATTTCCCGGAATCTGGTATCAAATCGGCAGCTTCCAGCTCCACCTAATTTTAGGTGCAACAATTATCCCAGATGCCGTAGACAAGGGTAAATGGGGACGCAACCGACATCTAGCATTTTCTGTTGCTAACTTAGAGGCAGCCAAACAGCAGTTAATCGCTCACAATTGCCCTTTCCAAATGAGCGCGTCAGGTCGATCGGCATTATTTACCCAAGATCCCGACGGCAACATCATCGAACTCAGCGAGTAACAGATGAAAATCATCGCCTATTCTTACACCGAACCGCTACTCGAAGCAGCACCCGCACCGGAAAATTGGGGCCAAGAAGTCGATCGCACCTATCAAGACTTAGGAGGGCGGCAGCAACTTCAGCAACTCCTCAAAGACTGCCAAACAGAACCAGTCAAATACTTATTAATTCAGCGGTTTGAAGAACTAGGCGACACATTGCAGCAAGTGTGTTCGCACCTCGCCCAACTCGAAAACCTCGGCGTCGAAATCATCGTACAAGCAGAAACAGAACCACGAAACCGCCAAAACTTGCTGCAAATCCTCGCAGAAATCCAGCGCAGCCAACACAGCCGGAGTATTCGCAAAGGACACGCGCGCAACCGCATCAAATCACGGATTCCACCGGGTAAGGCTCCTTACGGCTACCGGCGCGGCAAAGATTGTTATACGATCGATAAAACCACCGCCCCCACCGTCAAAGACTTTTTTGAACACTTTTTAATTTACGGTTCCTTGCGAGGTTCCGTGCGGTATTTAGCGAAGAAATACAACAAAAAAATTTCTGTAAGTACCGGCCGCCGCTGGCTGACAAATCCCGCCTACCGAGGCGATTTGGAATATCAAAACGGCCAAGTAATTTCTAACACCCACGTCCCGATTATTTCCAGAGAAGAAGCCGCCCAAATAGACAGGTTGCTGCGCCGGAACCGCTGCCTTTCTCCTCGCAGCGCTAGCGCCCCACGTTCCCTCGCAGGTTTAGCAATTTGTGCAGAATGCAAATCGCCCATGACAGTTGCCAAAGTCACCTCCTACCGCAAAGAAAAAGAATACCTTTATTTGCGACCGATTAACTGTCCACAACAGCCTAAATGTAGCGGCCTTTCCTACGATGAAGTATTGCAATTAACCATCGCCGGTATTTGTCGGGATTTACCCGATGCTGTTGCTGGGTTGCAAATGCCGAATATGAGTGGAATCAAAGCAGGAATTGTCAGGGCGATCGCATCGAAACAAGAAATCATAGAGCAACTTTGGGCCCTGATTGAAAGCGGCATTTTAGACACGGAAACGGCAGAGTTTAGAGCATACAAAATCCGCACCGAAATTGCCGAACTGCAAAGCAAATTAGCGCAACTACCCCCAGTAAATTTGCGAGAAATTGCCCAAACAGTTTCCCTGCAGCAATTTTGGCTCGATTTATCAGAATCAGAACGCAGGTTTTACTTTCGAGAATTTATCGATCGCATTGAAATCGTCCGGGAAAATACAAATTGGAATCTGCAAATTATTTTCATCTTTTGATGAGTTCGGCTATAAATTAGCAATTAGCTTTAACCTGAGATGTTGCACCCTTCTCAAGAACGGGCAAGATGCCCGTTCCACAAAGAGTAGATTTTCTTGTGGAACAGGCATCTTGCCTGTTCCTAAAAGGCTAATTAAGAATGGTGCAAGATGTGAGTTTAACTAACTTTTTTAGCTTTTAGCCAATAGGCGATCATCTCTCCTTTACCTTTAACCGCGATCGCACCTCTTTCTTCAAATAAATACCGATTTTTTAACACTTCGTAAATAGCCGTAGTAACTTGAATATATCCCGGTAATCCTTGACATTCCATCCGAGAAGCAACATTAACAGTATCTCCCCACAAGTCATAGATAAATTTTTTAGTGCCAATTACGCCAGCAACTACGGGCCCTGTATGAATGCCAATCCGAATTTGAAATGGTTCGCCTCTGTCAGTTTGAAAATCAGCGATCGCTTCCTGCATATCCAAGGCCATATTCGCGATCGCTTCTACATGATCTGCCCTCGGCACCGGCAACCCCCCCGCTACCATATAAGCATCTCCAATTGTTTTAATTTTTTCCAAACCGTGTGTTTCAGTTAGTTGGTCAAACCTTGAAAAAATCTGGTTCAGTACATTTACCAATTCTAGAGGTAACATTCTAGCAGCAATAGACGTAAAATCGACAATATCGGCAAAAAGAACTGTTGCTGAATCAAACCTCTGGGCAGGAGAACCCTGGCCCTTTTTCAAACTTTCAACAATCGCTGCTGGTAAAATATTCAGCAATAAATGATCCGACTTTGTTTGAGCAAGCCGTAAAGCTACCTCCACCCCCTGCCGCTCTTTAATTTCGTTTTGCAAACGTTCGACAAGTTCTTGGTATTGCTTCGTTTGCTCTTGAAGTAACTGTTGTTGACTTTGAATTGTTAACTGATTGGCCACTCGTGCCAATACTTCTTTACCTTGAAAAGGTTTAGTAATATAGTCAACTGCTCCCACCTCAAAAGCTTTCACCTTATCTAAAACGTCATCTAAGGCGCTTAAGAAAATCACGGGAATCGAACTGGTTTGTGGTGAAGCTTTCAACTTTGCACATACCTCATATCCATTCATTTCGGGCATCATCACGTCCAGCAGAATTAGAGTCGGCGGAAACTCCAGCACTGTAGCGATCGCCCTTTGCCCGTTCAGCGCTTTACGAACCTGATACCCTTGTGTCGTCAAAATTGTTGATAAAAGCCGCACGTTATCTGGCTTATCATCAACTACTAAAATGTTGGCTTGAATTGTAGGATATTGATGGCTGTCCATGCACTCGCTCACGGTAGTTTGTTAAGAGAAAAGATATTAACAATTAAGAATTTTACATCAAAAAAAACGCCAGAGTATAAATTCCAATTGGCTCTCCTAAAAAGTGATGGAAAGGAGACGCTATTGGGGCTGAAGGTTAGGTCTTTTTAAAATAAATTAGCCTCCTAAGTTTAGATTAGTTGAAAACTGGTATCTTCACAGCGTTGAACTGCTGACTGCGCTATATCTATAATATCGTCAAAGAGGAAATCTTCCACTAAAGTAGTTAAATATTCTGCGGATAAAGCAAAGTCGCTAGGGATTTCCTCAATCAACTTGACAATTTTATCGTCGCAACATTCATGAGCAGCATGAGATATCTTTTCTACCCACTCAAGAGGCATTTGAGCGAGTTGTGACTCGACAGATTGATTGCTAGTCCCTCCGCTAATTTCGCTTTCATTTTCTAGTGGGGCATCAACAGATTCCTCGTAAATGTAACGCACTCCTAAAAGTTCTTCCATTTTCGCAAATAATATCTTTGCCTCGAAGGGTTTACGCATGAAATCATCGCAGCCTGCTCCTAAAATAGTTTGTCGTTCCTCTTCAAAAGCGCTAGCAGTAAGAGCAACTATTACAGTTTGTTTTCCGAGAGGATGAGCTTTAATTTTTCTGGTGGCTTCATAGCCATCCATGACAGGCATCTGCATATCCATCCAGATCAGGTGTGGTTGCCAATCCTGCCATACAGCAATAGCTTCTTCACCATCTCTAGCCGATCGCACGATGAGGCCTAGTGGTGACAATAATCTCTCTATGACTAGGCAGTTATCGGCGCGATCGTCAACAACCAAAATCCGGTATTCTGGTTGATTTGGTGCTAAACTAATGACCTTTTTATGCGGTTGAAGGATTTTAATCTCGGTGGGAGTGGCAAGGCTGATTTGAATATCAAATGCAAACTTACTTCCCAAATCAGGTGTACTGCTGACAGTAATATCTCCTCCCATCATTTGTACAAATTTGCGGCTAATTGGTAAACCTAACCCAGTCCCCTGTTGAGATTTTTGACCGGTTTTTGTTTGCTCAAATGGTTCAAATAACTTATTCATCTCTTCAGGGGCAATGCCAAGGCCAGTATCTTCAATTTCAAACTGAAGGCGTAACAATTCCGGGCGAAGCTCATTCGCGTCTACACAATTACAGTCTGCCAAGCTTATGGACTGATTAAAACCAGTGCACCATCCGGGTTTTTTTTGTATAGCTGCGGTTTCAACCACTAAGTTTTCGGAATGTTCAGAACCCGCGTCGGCAAGTTTTGTTTGTGTGTCGGACAACTCTGCGGTTTCAGCCCCCAAACTTTCTTCTACCTTCTTTTTCACTCGCAAAGTAATGCTACCCCTCTCTGTAAACTTGATCGCATTTCCTACAAGATTAATCAAAATTTGCCGCAATTTACCTTCGTCTCCACTAACAAAGTCCGGTACGCCGTCACCCACTTCCAAATTTAGCTGCAATTTCTTAGATTTAGCTTTTAATCGAAACATTTCTTCTAAGGTTTTTAGCAAGCGCATTAAATTAAAACTGCTTTCATTAAGCTGACTTCGGCCCGCTTCAATTTTGGACATTTCCAAAATGTCATTAATTAGCGAAAGCAAGTGTTCGCCGGCGCGATTAATAATTTCTAGGTGCTGCTGGTGTTGATTGTTTAAAGATGAATCGCGCACCATCACCTGACTAAATCCGAGAATGGCATTTAGGGGAGTCCGCAATTCGTGGCTCATAGAAGAAAGGAATTCGCTCTTGGCGCGGTTAGCTGTATCAGCAGCTACGACAGCTTTTTGTAATGCTGTTTCTGCTAATTTACGTTCGGCAATTTCTGTTTTGGCTTGTTCAAAAAGGGTGCATTGCTGAATTGCAATTGCTAGCTGCACGGAAATTTGCTTGAGAGATTCTATCTCAGAAGAGTTCCAATGCCTGTGACTGCGGCAGTGATGAGCAATGAGTAGCCCCCATAGTTTTTCACCTTGCAAAAGGGGAACCACGAGGTTAGCTTTAACTTCCAACTCGCTCAGTAAATTAACGTGGCACTCTGAAATACCTGCTGTATAAATATTGTCGATCGCGCGAATGTGTCCCTGTGCGTAAGCAGAAATGTAGCCTTCTCGAAAGCAAGGGTCATTAATGTCAATGCCCAAAATCGGCATTGTATCGGCTGCTACCGACTCGACGGCTACCAATCCACTCCAATCAGGGTTAAAGCGGTAAATAATAGTCCTGTCTGTTGACAAAAACTGGCGGACTTCTTCCACAGCCATTGTCAGCACTTCTTCTAGGTTAAGAGAGGAACGAATTCGCTCTTGAATAGCATTCACGAGCCGCTCCCTTTTTACTTGTTGCTGCAAGGCTCTTTCCGCCTGTTTGCGAGCAGTAATATCTACTCCATAACCAACGCACTCCACAGGTATGCCAGCAGCATCTTTGACTAACTTAACCTCATCGTATATCCAGCGATAACTACCGTCTTTGTGCCGTTCGCGGTATTCGTAGGAAATCGATTCTTTTTCCAATATCTGAGCGTATGAAGTAGCAACAAGTTCTCGATCGTCTGGGTGAATGAGGCTATGCCAATCAAGAGAACCATCAATAAATTCTCTGGCTTCGTAACCAATCATTGAAACAATATTATCGCTGACAAATGTTACATCAAAAATTCCCCCTAATTTGCAGCTAAAAATCACCGCCGGAGTAGTCGCTAGCAAATATTGCAAGCGTTCGGTGACAGAACGCAATGTTAACTCGGCTTGCTTGCGATCGCGAGCTTCCATTGCTAAAGCTGTCATCTGTGACAAATAGCTAGCGAAGCTTTGTTCGTCGAGCGTCCACTTCCTCGGCGTGCCCTGACGTTCCAAACAAATTACACCCGCAAATCGTCCTTGATGGGTAATAGGAACATCTAGCATTGATGAGATGTTTAAAGGAATCAAATAAGATTCTCTAAATTCTTGGGTGCGCGGATCGGTTTTGGCATCAACCGCTGCGATCGCCTGTTCTGTCTTCAAAGCTTGGAAATAGCTAGGATAGTCAGCCACTTTCAGTTCTGCACCCTCACTGTGTTGATTTGCCGTCAGTTCGTAAAGATCGGCACAGCAGAGTGCTGATTTATCTTCTTTATAAAACCAAACGCTTCCCCGATCGACATCCAGGGTACGGGTTGCCATTTGCGTAATCTCTCTCAACGCCTCGGCGATATTTCCCTCGTAGATACTAGAATTTTTTGCTAATTCTAGCAAGCCATTTTGTTGTTCTGTTAATCTAGTTTCTCGTTCTCGCAAAGCGGATTCAGCGGCTATTTTATCTTTAATTTCTGCTTCTAAATAACCGTTGATTTTTCTCAACTGTACGGTGCGTTCTTGAACTTTAATTTCTAAGTCATCATAAGCGTGGCGCAAAGCTAATTCAGCCTCTTCACGCACCGCAATCTCAGTCTGCAACTTGCAATTTATTGCCTCTAATTCTTGGGGGGTTTTTAAGGACAAAAACTGGGGCAATAGTGTTACCATCGAGGCGGCGGTGTAGCAGGAAACCAGTGCAGTAATTCCTTTTTCAATCCCCGACAGCCAATAAGCGGAATGCCACAACGTCCAAATGTCTAGCAAGTGACCCGTGCCACACAGAATAATAAATGCACCAAATAAACCAAATATTCCTAAAAAAGGAACATCGCGGCGCTTGAAGATAAAATAAATTAGCATCGCCGGAATTGAATAGTAGGCGATCGCGATTAAAAAGTCCCCAGTTACGTGCAGCCACACTAAAGGCGTTTGCCAAAGATAGCAATGACCGTGAGGCATATACTGAGTTGGGGAAAAGATATTTTTGAGTGCTTCCCACATAATAGTTGTTATTGGCAGATAAGATGGATTTGATGATGCCTAAGTTAGGCAAAAAAATAAAATAAGCCGAAAATTGTAGCTGGATTCAGCATTATTTATTAACGCCTAAACCCCGCTTGTTCATAACAGCTTGCTTGTGCAGATGGTGGCGCTCGCCAAATTGCGAGCGCAAAGGAATTTCAATAATAAACTCCGTACCTCTCCCAACCTCGGAAGTGCAGCGCAAATAACCTTCATGGGCTTGAATAATCTGATAAGAAATCGCCAAACCCAGCCCGGTACCAGCACCGATAGGTTTCGTTGTATAAAATGGATCGTAAATTTTAGCGATCGCATCATAATCTATGCCAGTGCCATTATCCGCAATGTGAATCTGCACCCACTTGCCATCAACTAAAAGGGTGCGGAGGCGAATTTTTAGCAGTGGGCAATAGGTGTTTTGTAAGTTGTCAGATAAATTATTTTCCCAATAGCCGTTGGTCGAATATCCCTCCTGTACAATCTGTTCTAAAGCATCAATAGCATTTGAACAAATATTCATAAATACTTGGTTAAGCTGCCCAGCGTAGCATTGCAATGCTGGCACATCTCCATACTCTTTAATCACTTGGATAGGTGGACGGTTTGGTTGTTCTTTCAAGCGGTGCTGCAAAATCATTAAAGTGCTATCGAGCCCTTCATGGATATTTACTTTTTTCATTTCGGCTTCGTCTAACCGGGAGAAAGTTCGTAAAGACTTAACAATTTCCCTAATTCGCTCTGCGCCAATTTGGATCGAACGAAAAAGTTTTTGCAGGTCTTCTAAAATAAAACCTAAATCAATTCTGTTAATCTTGTCTACAATTTCCGGTGCAGGAGTGGGGTAATAAACTTGATAAGCCTTAATCAATTCCAAAATATCTTTAATGTATTCCTCAGCCGGAATCAGATTGCCATAAATGAAGTTAACAGGGTTATTTATTTCGTGGGCAACCCCAGCTACCATTTGCCCCAAAGACGACATTTTTTCAGTTTGCACGAGTTGAGCTTGAGCGCCTTTAAGTTGTTGCAGAGCGTTCTCTAAATGCTGAGTTTGTTCTAGCAGTTTAGCTTCCGAGTGCCGCAATGAATTTTCCGCCAAAGAGCGATCGCGATTTTCCTGTTGCAAACGTTCATTAGCAACTTCTAAAGCGATCGTCCTCTCAATAACCCGTTTTTCCAATTCTAGCATTAATTCCGAGAGTGCTTCTTGAGCTTGTTTGCGATCGCCAATCTCCTTTTGTAAAGCCCTATTTGCCACCGCCAATTGAGCGGGACTGGGAATCGCCAAGATTTTTGGGATTAGTTCCACCAGCACTGCTGCTGTACATAGCGAAATCAGCGCAGTAATCCCTTTAAGAAAACCAGAGAACCAATAATTAGGATGCCACAGCGTCCATATTTCCATAATATGGGTAATCCCGCAGCAGATAATAAAAGAGCCAAACAGCATGAAAACCCAGTCAAAAGGCACGTCTTGCCGCTTTTTGACAATATAAATCAGCGTGAGCGGTATCAAAAAATAAGCGACGGCTATCAAACCATCGGACAAAACGTGTAGCCCCACCAATCCAGGCTTCCACAAGTAGCAATGGCCGTGAGGAATAAAATAATTTGGAAACATTTTATGAACCATTTGCCTCAAACAACTCGGTTATTTGCTAATATTTTTTAGAGGTGGTTACAGGAGTATTAAAAAAAATGCTAGCCCCCCAATAATAATTAGAGTTTGGGACTTAACACTTGTGAGCAGTAAATGCAGCGAGCTGAAACTACTGTTAATTAACTTAACATCAATCGACTAAGCTTTAGCAAAGTCAACTGTCACATTTTTAATTCTGCCTTCACTATCAACTGTGACACCGACATGACATTTTGGCCAACGATCAAGAAAAACTGAGCACAGATTCCTTTCCAGTAGGAGCGCCAGCGCCCATTGAAATTAGGTTATAGCACTCAGCGATCGGTCAGGCAACGGGGAAATCACCAGATTTAACGGATGTCACGAATTTAACTTAACGAAGAGAACCATTCTCAAAAACCTGTAGAGATGGGTTCACTCTTGTACCCTTGAAGAGTGCAGACAGGTTAAATACACCCGCCCCCACCGCGCGAGGGAATTCTTGATTATTGATAGTGATACTCTTCGGGAGAGATTTAACCGATGTGACCAATTACCCCATGAAAAATGTCGCGACAGGAGCGTGTGGCAATCCAATAGGCGATCGCTCTCAGCTTTACAGTCAATTATAAGTGATAATATCAACGATACACTGACGGGATAATTGCAAATTATGACGATAGATGAGGTACTACAGCTAACTCGTGTCCGATTACAAAAAGATTTATATCCCGTACAAGAAATCATACTCCGCCAAGTTTGGGAAGGAAAGACTTATACAAGTATCGCATCTGCCTCTCATTACGGAGAGCATTACCTGAGAAACATCGCCTCATCCTTGTGGCAATCTCTCTCTCAAATCTTGCAGACATCTATTAGTAAATCAAATTTTCGCTCTTGTGTAGAATCACGTTCCCTGACCACAGAGGAACGAGAATTAATTGAAGCATTCACCCGCAGCCAATGCCTAGCCACACCTTTAGAATTTCCCGGATCTCCCGTGCCCCTCGGTTCGCCATTTTATATCCATCACCCGCTAATTGAAGAACTCGCCTATCGAGAGATTGCCAAACCAGGAAGTGTGCTGCGGATTAAAGCTCCCAGGAAGATGGGAAAAAGTTCCCTTCTGCTACGCATTTTAGAGCGCGCGACTTCTCTTGACTATCGAACTGTAAGTTTAGATTTTCAGCAAGCCGAGGAAGCTGTCTTAGCCAATATCGATAAATTTTTACGCTGGTTTTGTGCCAACATCAGCCGTCACCTAGAATTACCACCTCTATTAGATGATTATTGGGATGAAGACATGGGTAGCAAAGTAAGCTGCACTATCTATTTGCAACAATATATATTAGCACAAATAAGTACCCCTCTTGTGTTAGCTTTAAATGAAGTAAATAGAATTTTTGAGTATCCCAAAATTGCCAGAGAATTTTTGCCGCTGCTGCGAAGCTGGCATGAAGAAGCAAAGCGGATTGAAACTTTGGGAAAACTGCGGTTAATCGTTCTTCACTCCACAGAAATTTATATTCCTTTAAAGCTCACTGAATCGCCTTTTAATGTCGGTTTACCGCTGCAATTGCCCTATTTTACAGAAGAGCAGATACTTGCTTTAGCGCAGCGTCACGGACTGGATTGGACAGAGGGTTCCGATGCCGAGCGACTGATGGCAATGGTGGGGGGACATCCTTATCTGGTGCGGCTCGCTCTTTACCACCTCTGTCAAAACAGTGTAAGGCTAGATCAGCTACTACAAGAAGCTCCGACAATCGCGGGAATTTATAAAGATTACTTGCGGAGTTTTTGGGCAACATTGCAAGAGTATCCCGAACTTGCGCTTGCACTTAAACAAGTGGTAAAATCGGAACACGGAGTGGAATTAGATCCGATAGTAGCTTCTAAATTATTTAGTATGGGCCTGATTCATATCGATAACAACCGCTGTACGCTAAGCTGCGAGTTGTACCGCCTATATTTTGGTTCGCACAACTTTAGTTAGTTATTGCCCCACCTGAAAAATCTGTTTTGCCGTTAAGTTTAAATCTGGGAATGCAAGCGATCGCACCACATCATCACCTCTAAACTGATTAACTACATACTCACCATCAACTAACTGATAAACGGAAATAGTTGGTTGCTTGGGGTTGCCAATATATCTTCTTCCCCCCAACCCCAAATAATCGACAATCCAGTATTCAGGAATTGCCAATTTTTCATATTCTGCTAACTTTATTAAGTAGTCATCTTGCCAATTTGTACTCACGATTTCGATGACTAAACGGATAGTTTCACCTCTGGTAATAGTCGAGCGCTTTTTCCACATCGGTTCCGTTTCGATTTGTTGCCAATCTAACACCATCACATCTGGGCTGTAGCCAGACTTATCAGAATCAATAGCCTTAATAATTCCTTGGCGGGGAATGAAATAGGGCAAAGCCAAACGTTTAATTTCTACTCCCACTTCAAGGGCTAGGAAACCCCCCACCTGTTCGTGTGTTCCAGTTGCTTGCATTTCAATAACGGCTCCATCATGTAGTTCAAAGCGACCTTGACCCTCTGGATACCAGTCCAGAAACTCGTCTAGGGTCATTTGTTTAGACTGTGCTGGTTGTTCTTGAATGAGCATATTGATTCTCCTTGTTTGCTGTTAATTTAAATGTCAATATAAATTGACAACATTAGGCTATATTGTATAATAACTTCTAGTTGTTACTTTGTCAATTTATTATAAGAACAACTCCTTGGGAAACCTAAATTTTACCGAGGGATTATAATTCAGTAGAGATGGTGACAAAAATAACGCTCACACTGCCTCTTGTTATAGTCAACTTTCACCTTTAAACCAACTCATAAACGGCATGACCAAGGTTACATACCAAATCGGTGGCAGTCTCGCTAACGATGCGCCTACTTATGTGGTAAGAGAAGCAGATTCCGAACTCTATGAAGCCTTAAAAGCAGGCGAATTTTGTTATGTGCTCAATTCGCGGCAAATGGGAAAATCTTCCCTATTAGTCCGCAGCCTGCACCGATTGCAAGCAGAAAATTTCCTATGTAGCACGATCGATATGACCCGCATCGGCAGTGAAAATATCACTCCTTTACAGTGGTATAAAGGGATGATTGGTGAACTGTGGCGCGGCTTCAATCTTTTAGGGCAAGTTAACCTAAAAACCTGGTGGCGTGATGAAGAAGATGTATCATTTCTGCAAAGATTGAGTCATTTTATTGAAGATATTTTGTTAGCCAAGTTTCCTGAACAAAAAATTATTATATTTATTGATGAAATTGACAGTGTTCTCAGTCTAGAGTTCCCTGTCGATGATTTTTTTGCCCTAATTCGCTTTTGCTATAATCAACGCTCAATTAATCCAGAATATAATCGCATTACTTTTGCAATATTTGGAGTAGCAACCCCTAGCGATTTAATTGTTGATAAAAAACGAACGCCTTTTAATATTGGTCGCGCCATAAACTTACGAGGTTTTGAACTCGAAGAAGCCCAGCCATTGGCGGCTGGATTGGCAAGTGTAGTCAATAATTCTCAAGCTATTCTCACACAGATATTGGCTTGGACTTCTGGGCAGCCATTTCTTACGCAAAAACTGTGCTATTTAGCCTACATAGCAACTCAAACTACACCGCAAAAAGTAGTAACAATTCCCGCCGGAACAGAAGAGTTTTGGGTAGCTCGTTTAGTGCGACAAAATATCATCAATAAATGGGAATCTCAGGATGAGCCGGAACATTTAAAAACCATAAAGGAGCGGATTATTCGCAACGAACAACGCGCGGGCAGATTACTCGGCATCTACCAGCAAATTTTACAATCTAACCCCCTCTTAACCAGCGGTTCTGTTTCATTGTGGGACTTTGAAGAGGACTATAGGGGCAGTACCCCCGTGCCTGACCCAAATCTTTATCGGGCAACTACAGGAGAATTGCCCCTACAAGGAAATGAAAGATTTTTACCTTTGAGCAAAAGAGCGGGAGGGGTATCAACTGATGACTCACCAGAACAAATTGAACTATTATTATCGGGATTAGTTGTCAAAAAAAATGGTTATTTGCAGGTGAGAAACAGGATTTATGCTGAAGTTTTTAACCTCGAATGGGTAGAGAAGCAATTAGGGCAACTGCGCCCCTACTCCCAAACCTTCGATGCTTGGGTTGCTTCACAACAAACAGATTTTTCCCGACTTTTGCGGGGACAAGCCTTAAAAGATGGTCAAATCTGGGCACAGGAAAAAAGCTTGAGTAACCTTGACTATCAGTTCTTAGCTGCTAGTGCCGAACTAGATAGGCGAGAAGTTCAACAAGCTTTAGAAGCAGAACGCACCAAAGAAGTGGAAGCGCGGCTGGCAGAGGAACAAATGCGATTAATTCAAGAAAAAAAAGCAGCGAAACGACAGAGGCGCTTACTATTTTCTGTTAGTATTGCACTGCTGATTGCCGGTGCTTTAGGAGTAACAAGTTATTTTCAGTATCGCCGAGCCGTTATTAGTGAGCGCGAAGCTCGGATGAGTGAAATTGAAGCGCTGGTTTCTTCCTCGGAGGGGCTGTTTGCCTCTAATCGCCGATTGGATGCACTAATAGCAGCAATTAAAGCTAAGCGCCGACTACAAAGTTTAGGCAAGACGGATAAAAATATTGAACATCGAGTGATCAATGTATTGCGTCAAGCGGTTTATGAAGGGGATGAATACAACCGTTTATCGGGACATAAAGCGGCTGCTATTGGAATTGATATTAGTCGGGACAGTAAGTTTATTGCTTCAACAAGTGTGGATAAAACTATTAAACTGTGGCGGCGGGACGGAACGGAAATAGCAACACTCAAAGGTCATCAGGCGATCGTTCGGTCTGTCAAATTTAGCCCGGACGGTCAGTTTATTGCTTCTGGAAGTGATGATGGAACTGTAAAACTTTGGAAACTCGATAGGGCAGGCACGGGGGCACTGCCCCTACGAACTTTTCAGGGTCATACTGCTGGTATCTGGACAGTGGCGTTTAGTCCCGACGGTCAAACAATTGCCTCTGCCAGCATGGACAAAACGGTGAAACTCTGGAATAAAGACGGGGCAGGCACGGGGGCACTGCCCCTACGAACTTTCCGGGGTCATACTGCTGGGGTATCCTCAGTGGCTTTCAGTCCAGACGGTCAGACTATTGTTACGGCAAGTGGCGATAAAACGGTGAAACTCTGGAACAAAGACGGGGCAGGCACGGGGGCACTGCCCCTACGAACTTTCCGGGGTCATACTTCTGTGGTATCTGCAGCGGCGTTTAGTCCAGACGGTCAGATTGTGGCTTCAGCAAGTGGAGACAAAACGGTGAAACTCTGGACAGTTAATGGGCCAGGCACGGGGGCGCTGCCCCTACGAACGCTTGAAGGTCATTCTGCTGTAGTATCGGGAGTTGTTTTCAGTCCAGATGGTCAGACTCTTGCTTCTGCAAGTCGGGATCAAACTGTAAAACTCTGGAATCTTGACGGAACAGAACGGACGACATTTAGAGGTCACACTGCCTCGATTTGGGGGATAGCTTGGAGCCCGGATGGCAGTTTTATTGCTTCGGCGGGTGCAGAAAACACGGTGCGGCTGTGGCGTCAAAATCCATTGCGGACGATGATTACTGCACATAAAGCCGGGATTTGGGCGATCGCACTGAGTTCGGATAGTTCTACAATTGCTACAGGCAGCGAGGATGGCACGACTAAGCTTTGGAGTCGGCAAGGCAAATTGCTGGCGACTTTCGATCTCGAAAAGGCTGCGATTTATGCTGTTGCCATGAGTGGCGATGGCAAGTTAATTGCTTCTGGCAGAATTGATAATAAGGTGACTATCTGGGCTCGAAACGGAAAAGCGATCGCAACTTTGGTAGGTCATAACACTACGGTTTTTGCATTGGCTTTCAGTCCTGACGGTCAAATTCTTGCTTCTGGAAGTCAAGATAATACTATCAAGCTTTGGCGGCCCGATGGTACTTTATTGCGTACTATTATGACAGGACATCATGCTCCTATTTGGCAGGTGTTATTTAGCCCTGACGGTCAGCTAATTGCCTCGGCAGGGGGGGATGGTACTGTGAAGCTGTGGAAGCTTGATGGTACTTTGGTGAGAACTTTTAAAGCTCATACTGCTGCTGTGTGGAGGGTGGCATTTAGCCCTGACGGTAAATTTCTGGCTTCTGGCAGCGGGGACAATACGATTAAGCTTTGGACTGTGGATGGTAAGTTACTGAGAACTCTGGAAGGTCATCTCGCCGCGGTATGGGGGGTGGCGTTTAGCCCGGATGGTAATATTATTGCTTCTGGTAGTGTAGACAATACGCTGAAGTTTTGGAAGCTTGACGGTACGGAATTAACGACGATCCGAGGTAACTCTGCGGCGATTCGGGGGGTAGCGTATAGTGGGGATGGATCGTTTGTGGCTTCTGTCGGTGAGGATAATACGCTGATTTTGTGGAATGTGGAGCGAGTTTTGAAAGTGGATTTGTTGGCTGATGGTTGCGATCGCGTGCGCGATTATTTGCGAACAAATGCCGATGTGAAGGAGGAGGATAGACATTTGTGCGATCGCCTTCAGTAAATTAGAATGAAGACCACCTAAAGCAGGTAATACTAATGTTCACAAGCGAGCTCAACGCGCTACTTGACCAACAAGGGATCCAACGCCAAGATCCTGAATGCCACTACATTACCGATCGCGTTAACTGGGAGCAATATGAAGCCTTGCTCACTACAAATGGCGATACTTCGGCATATCGAGTCACGTATTTAGGATCGCGAATTAAATAACTTACAATTTTAATTGTTATGGTGGGATGGGCGTCCCGCCCGTCCAAAAAGGGCGGGCGGGACGCCCATCCCCTACTCCCCACAAACTTGTGTAAGTTATTTAATTCTCATTCCTTAGATCAATACTCCGGACAGTTTTTGAGACCGAGGCTGAAACCCTCATTCTACCGTTAGCATTTGACCTCACTGAGAAGGTTGAAACCCGCATTCTGCCGTTAGTGATTGAAAACTGTCCGGACTATTGTTAGATGGAGCCTTAGACATTATGTCACCCTCCCGGCGCAGGCTAAACGCATCTTAACTTTAACGCAAAATATGCTACAGTTAAATCCGACTAAATTTCAATGTATTTTGTTGTATTTTAGTGGGAATATCAAGGGCAATAGGTTTTAGTAAAGCTGTAAGTTTCCAACAAAAACAAACAGATTCCTGGTCTTCAATGAATATTTGAAATGCCAGTTTTTTAGAACATTTTGCCAGTTTGAAGGGCCCAAGAATAGAAAGAAGTAAAGCACACTTACTCAAAGATATTATCGCGATGGCGATTATAGCGATCCAGACGCGGTGCAGACGGATTGCTGGCAAGAGAAGCCTATGGTAACG
This sequence comes from Microcoleus sp. T2B6, assembly GCF_036700475.1. Lineage (NCBI taxonomy): Bacteria > Bacillati > Cyanobacteriota > Cyanophyceae > Oscillatoriales > Microcoleaceae > Microcoleus > Microcoleus sp. T2B6. The sequence goes on from NZ_JAUBOZ010000040.1 coordinate 26,293, forward strand.
CCAAATATGAATGGTTAAAAAGCTTTCGATAATTCAATACGCTTGGGCCCGTGGAAAATTATAGCGAAAATGTTGGGCGGAGTAAAACGGAGGGTTCGTTCACTCGTGCCCAACCTACGCACGATCTGTTTTTTTAGCACTAACCCAAGCGTCTTGAGTTATAAAATAATTAAAAACCCGGTTTTTTCAAAAAATCGGGTTTTTGAAATAGATAGTGAAGCGCGATTCGTTGTCTAAACTATTCGGAAAATAAAAGGGTAGCGGTAAGGTTGGTTAGGATCTTGCAAAATGTGGAGAATAGCCATTATTGTCAGTCCCCAGTGTAGTACGAAACCGATTAAGCCAGCCAAACCCAATGTCAAAAAAGATAGCGGCACCAGAATCAGAGCGTACAGCCATACATTAAAGTGAAAATTGATGGCTTCTGTGGCGTTTTCTTTGACAACGGGGTCATCTGATACTAACAATACAGCGATCGGCGCTCCGATCGAGAACAGTAACGTGCTGAAAAAAATCGCCCCGTGGCACACCAGTGATAGCAGCTTTCGCTTGTCGGAGTCGTACATATTATTTTTGTTCCTTGACTTTAGTGATAATTTTACCTTTAATAGCAACTGTAGCACAGGCTATAATGGCGATCGGGTGATGATTCCCCTACCTAATTTGTGGTCAGTAACCCAGCCCTAAAGGGACTGAGCTTGTAAGAGTAATCAAGCAAGCTGTACTGACCAGCCTAAGTCTTAATTGACTACGTTATTTGAGTCACGACACCAGGCGAATGCGACGCCAGTTCCCTGCTCTGTCGCTTGCAATTAAACAGTTTTAAGGTCACTGAAACAGTGTTGCAAGCCTAACAAGCTCTTATAACCTTGGCGAGGCGAACATTACCCCGAAAGGGAGGCTCGAAAGAGCAAACATTATGCGTGAGCGGGTTGCGAGGTTTGAGGTGGTAATTGTCCCACTGAAAGTACATTACAAAAGTACACCGAATTAAGCAATCCCCCTGTAATGGAAAGATTCACGGCGGTTGAAACCGCCGAGCCGTTTCCCTCTCAGCCCTAAAGGGACTGAGTTCCCACTTACGGATTTTTTTTGATGACAACAGAACTCGAAACTGAACTGCTAACTGCTGTTGAGCGCCGGCGCAACTTTGCTATTATCTCGCACCCCGACGCGGGAAAAACTACTTTGACAGAAAAGCTGCTGCTGTACGGAGGTGCAATTCACGAAGCAGGTTCTGTGAAAGCGCGGCGGGCTCAGCGACACGCTACGTCTGACTGGATGGCGATGGAACAGCAGCGGGGAATTTCTATTACTTCTACTGTTTTGCAGTTTGAGTATAAAAAATATCACATTAATCTGCTCGATACTCCGGGACACCAAGATTTTAGCGAAGATACTTATCGAACTCTGGCGGCGGCTGACAATGCGGTGATGCTTGAGGATGCTGCTAAGGGTTTGGAACCGCAAACTCGGAAGTTATTTGAAGTTTGTAAGCTGCGAAGTCTGCCTATTTTTACTTTCTTTAATAAGCTCGATCGCCCTAGCAGAGAACCTTTGGATTTGTTGGACGAAATTGAGAAGGAATTGGGGTTGCAGACTTATCCGGTAAATTGGCCCATAGGTACGGGCGATCGTTTTAAAGGTGTTTTCGATCGCAGGGCGCGCAAAATTCACTTATTCGAGCGGGCTAAACACGGTTCTCGTGCTGCTGTTGATACCGTCATCGAATTGGGCGATCCGCGCATTGAAGATTTGTTGGAACAAGACCTTTACTATCAGCTCAAAGAAGAGTTAGAACTGCTGGATGAGTTGGGAACTGAACTCGATTTAGACTTGGTTCGGGCTGGAAAAATGACACCAGTTTTCTTTGGCAGCGCGATGAGCAATTTTGGGGTCGAATTGTTTTTAGATGCGTTTTTAGATTACGCTATGAAGCCGATCGCCCGCAAGAGCAGCGCCGGAGATTTGCCGCCAACTTATGAAGACTTTACCGGGTTTGTGTTTAAATTGCAAGCGAATATGGACCCGCGACACCGCGATCGCGTTGCCTTTATTCGGGTTTGTACGGGCAAGTTTGAAAAGGACATGAACGTGACTCACGCTCGCAGTGGTAAAACGGTGCGTTTGTCAAGACCTCAAAAGTTATTTGCTCAGGATCGCGAGTCGATCGAGGTTGCTTATCCGGGCGATGTGATTGGTTTGAACAATCCGGGGGTATTTGCGATCGGCGATACTATTTACACCGGCCAAAAACTGGAATATGAAGGGATACCCTGTTTTTCTCCTGAACTTTTTGCTTTTTTGAGAAATCCCAATCCTTCTAAGTTTAAGCAGTTCCGCAAAGGCGTTTCTGAGTTGCAGGAAGAAGGCGCAGTGCAAATTATGTACTCGGTTGATGAGTCGAAACGCGAGCCAATTTTGGCGGCTGTCGGACAGTTGCAATTTGAAGTTGTGCAGTTCAGAATGCAGTCGGAATATAATGTGGAAACGACGATCGATATGTTGCCTTACAGTGTAGCTCGTTGGGTTGACGGCGGTTGGGAGGCGCTGGAAAAAGTTGGGCGGCTGTTTAATACGGTGACGGTGAAAGATACTTGGGGAAGGCCGGTTTTGCTGTTTAGGAATGAGTGGAATTGCCGACAAGTGGAAGGGGATCATCCTGTGTTGAAGTTAAATGCGATCGCCCCTGTGGTTTCGGGTTTGGCTGTTAGCGAGGAGTGAGGGGGATAGTTGGTTTGTAGGGAAACGGCATTGCCCATTAGTGTCAACTTAATCTCTTAGTCCGCCAGTCCGCCAGGGAATGAATTCCCTGGCTAATAGTGAAAGTCCTCTAAAGAGGACTAATGAGTTTAAAAGTATTTTTCTCAGTCCTCTTTAGAGGACTTTCGCTTTGAGACAGGGGTTTCAACCCCTGTCGGACTGTCGGACTCTCGAAGTGCGGGTTTAACGTTAAATTGACACCAATGGGCACTGCCGCATCCTCTAAAAAATCGGGATTGTTATTAACAAAAACCGTCATTACCACAGACAAAGGACACAACAGTGTTGTGTCCCTACCAATGATATTTATTGTAAGATTTGTAGGAAAAAGGCACTGCCCTGTACTCAATCCCGCCTGCTTAATCGAGTAAGGTGCGTCAAATCTAAATCCTCAGCCCGGCCCAAAACCTCTCAATCCCGATTGTCAATCCAAAATCCAAAATCTAAAATCCAAAATGGATTGACGGCGGCCCCCATCTGCGGCTACGCTTTGAAGTGAGAGGTTGCTTTGCTTGTAGAGGAGGCAGCCCGCGTCGCCCAAAAATCTAGTTGCACTGCCCAAAGCTGTTGGTAGCAGCAATGGACAGCATAACCGCCAAACTGGAATCAGCAGTCTGGAGGCTCCGAGAATCTTAACATTCTCTGTAGCCGCCCTGCTATGTCTTGAAATGCGGGGCGGCTGGGTTTTTGGGTTTTTCTAGAAAACCCAAAACCAGGAGAACATATTATGTCACAGGAATTCGTGCCTGACGACAACAGATCCCAATGCCCAAATGACGACTCAGCAGCAGTATGCGAACAGGAAGTGGTGCTGTTAACGGTTGTCGGTTCGCCCAAAGGTGTCCGGGAAACCATACTCACTTTGTACCGGCTGGGATTTGCAGAAGTGGGCGATTGGAGTCCCGTACAGCGTGCGGCGAATCCGAAGCAGGTGATGAGCGTGCTGATCCGTCGGAAGCGGGCTGATGGTACATCGCCGAGACAATCTGGGCGGTAAGCTGCAAGGTTAAGTTTTTTTAGCGCTTACGCATGGGGTATATAATGTACGATGCGCCATGCTACCCCTGTCAAGGGGGTGAAGAAGGCTTTCAAATGCCTGGAATTTCGTAGCAGCCGATCGTTCGATCTGATTCTTTTGATGCCTCGATCGACAATCAATCTTGTTTATTGCCGATCGCCAACAGCTAGGATGACGTAAATACCTCTATCGCACCAAGAAGTGGCTGGGCGCTCAGTGCACCCAGCCCCCAACTAAAAAACTTTATAAATCAACCAGTTAACAGTTTTGATATGTATATTATTCTTCCAATCCTTTGCGGGCTTTTGATATTTATAATTTTTTATAACTTTCATAGGTGCTGGCGGGTTGCCATCTTGGAAACGGCAATAGTATGGGGGGTTTTAGTAGCTGGAATTACGGAATTTTTGAGTTCAATCAGGTTCCTTAACTTTAGTGGAATATTTGCTTTTTGGTTGTGGCTGGATTTGATATTAGGATTTATTGTAGTTAGAAAAGTAAGACTTAAAAAAAAATCTGTCAATTTTCAGAATATAAAAATACATCCTTTCTTGACTCTGCTTTTAACTTGCGTAGCTTTCATAACTTTGGCAGTAGGTTTAATTGCTGTAGTAGCACCGTCTAACAACTGGGACTCTTTGGATTATCATCTGCCGCGCGTAGTTCACTGGATACAAAACCGCAGTGTTGAACACTATCCGACAAGCTACACGCCACAGTTATACAGTGCTCCTTGGTCGGGATTTGCTGTGATGCACTTGCACATTTTAAGCGGAGGCGATCGCTTCGCAAATCTTGTGCAATGGTTCAGTATGGTTGGTAGTCTAATTGGAGTATCGCTGATTGCTAAACAATTGGGAGGCGATTTGCGGGGTCAAGTTTTCTCTGTTGTCGTCTGTGCAACTATTCCTGTGGGAATTCTCCACGCATCTAATGCTAAAGATACGTATGTAGTTGCTTTCTGGTTAGTTTGTTTTGTTTACTATGTTGTATCGACAAAAAATGAGAAAACAAGTGGGAATCATATATTGAAAATGAGTGCCAGTTTGGGACTTGCTATTTTTAGTAAAGGCACAGGATATATATATGGACTGCCATTTTTTATCTGGTTTGTATTGATGGATTTTCAGCGAGATCGCAGACAAGTCTTTAAGCATATTTTTGCGATCGCTGCGGTGATTTTGCTGATTAACTCCGGTCACTATCTCCGGAATATAGAATTATTTGGCGCGCCCACTTCTACATATCCATACAAATGGAGTCCTGATGCCTATGGAATCGCTATTTTTATTTCAAGTATAGTGAAAAATGCTAGCTTGCACATGGCTATACCCTTGGATTTTATTAGTATCGATGCGCTGGAGAAAGCAATACATAAACTCCACGAAATACTAGGCTTGGACATTAATGATCCGCGTAATACATTTGCGACAGATTTTAATTTGCAAGCCCTCGTTCCAACTTTTGAAGACACAGCGGGAAACCCAATTCACTTCGGGCTATTATTGCTTGCTGCGGTGGTGTGTCTAAGCAGTCGCAATTTGAGAAAAAATAAATATCTTGTCAGCTATCTAACAACTATATTGTGTTCGTTTTTGTTATTTTGCTTGCTGATAAAATGGCAAATGTGGCACAGTCGCCTGCACTTACCTATTTTTGTGCTGGTTTCCCCATTTATTGGTATAGTTTTCTCAACAAAATATTATAAAAATATAGGAAATGTTATTATGATAATTCTCCTACAGACATCATTAGTATATGTTTTATTAAACGAGTTTAGGCCGATATTAGGAGAGCAAAATATATTTAACACTAACAGAATAGATCAATACTTGAGACCTGTTAGGAATGATAAAAATAATTATATAAATGCAGCTAAATTTGTAGCAGCAAAAACGGAATGTAAAAATATTGGGCTATCTTTATCAAGTATGGAGTATCCTTGGTGGATTCTTTTGAATAAATCTAACCAATTGGTTCGCATTGAACACATTAATGTCGACAATATATCAAGCGCCAAAGACCGATTTTATCCATACAACACTTTTATGCCTTGTGCTATTATTTCTGTGGGATCTGCTCAAAGCGAGGAGATTTCTACCGCAGGGGATATCTATATGAGAGGGTGGCATTCAGAAGCTTCAGGGCAGAAAATTCAGGTATTTGTTAGGCGATAATAAGCTAATATCATTGCGGCTGTCTTAAGTGTTCAGGAAAGACTTTATTTCTCCGCTAATCGTCTGAAAACAGGAACGCGCAAGAGATGAACAAGCTCAATTAAGAGCCGAAAGGTTGGCTGAGCAATTGCGCTCGGCAGGAATTGAACCAGATATTTAAGTAGAATAACTTAAAAAAATAGAACGCCGAGAGCCACGACTTGTTAAAGCAGTTGGGACTCTAATATATATATGACTTAGGCATAAATACCAAAGAAACCTGGTTTGAGAAACCGGGTTTTTCACTTTAGTTAAAGCGTCAAATGCAGTATTTTCCTAAAAAACCCGGTTTCTGCATCTAGGACAGATATATTTTCAGGTCTAGGCTATCTTAGAAAGGACGCTAGCGAAAGCACAGTCATGGCACCTCCCACTAATCCAAATCCGGCGGATTCATCTGCAAAACAGTCTCTAGAGGCTGGGCTAGCAGCTTTGAAACAGCAGGATTACCCCACCGCGATCGCCCTTTTAGAATCCGTTACCCAAACCGCAGCTAATGGGCCGTCGGGAATCCGCGCGCAGATGGGGTTGGTGGGTGCGTACAAAGCAACCGGTAATCTGAAAAAGGCGATCGCCCTGTGCTCTTCCCTCGCCAAAAGTCCCAACTCTCAAGTCAAAACTTGGGCCGATCGCGCTTTAACAGAATTAACCCCCCCTCGCCCCCCAAAACCACCGGAAAATCAACCAAAATCCGCAGAAACTCCCCCCGAAACAGGCTTTGTCGCCTTTGATGCCGGAACAAAATCGCCGGAAAAAACGCCTGGGGGCGATCTACCGACCGCCGATAAAAAAACAGGATTTTTACCTTTAGAGCCTTCTGTAGAGCCTGGGAACGCCAAATCGCAACCGATTTCCCCGCCACATCCACCCCCCACACCGCCGATTCGCCCGACATCAGAGGGCGGGCACGGGGGCACCGCCCCTACAGAAACCGCACCGGATACCGCAGAAATTAGTGGCGAAAATAGTTCCGCTTCCCCAACAGATATTCCCGGAGTCGCCAGCCCAGATACTTACCAACTCACTTGGCGCGAAGCAGGGCGCGCGAAAAGCCCGCGCCCGCTCAAACCGCTGAAGTTGCTGGAGTTTAGGGTGGAAGCCGTTGCAAGTGCGATCGCCCTATTTTTCCTAGCCCGGTTTATCCTGCAATTCTTGCTGACAAACACTAATTCTCTGTTGGTTCAGCTTTACATATTCAGTAGACTGCCTATTTTCGCGCCGATTCAGCTTTTTTACCGCGATCCAACTCCGTTTGTTCAGATGGTTTTTGGATTGCTTTTGGCCTCCTCTCCGTGGCTGATAGACGCGCTGCTGAAACTGTTTTGCGGCATCGAAACTCTGCGCGGGTCAGTTTTATCCAAGCACAGCAAAGAAGCTAGTCGGGTGGTGCGAAGTTTTTGTACCAAGCAAAATATGCCGGTGCCGGTGCTGAAACTCTTGCCGCTGAATGTTCCTATAGCTTTCAGTTACGGCGGTTTGCCCCGTTTTGCTCGGATTGCTGTGAGTCGGGGGCTGTTGGAACAATTGACGGATGAGGAAATTGCTACTATTTTCGCGCGGGAGTTGGGCCATATTTCTCACTGGGATTTTGCGCCGATGTCGCTGGCGCTGCTGGTGATTCAGATTCCTTACTTGATTTATTGGCAGGTGGCGCACTGGCAGGAGCGGTTGTGTGATTTAATGACGATCGAGTTTTTGCGTTCTGCTGTCAAATTTGTGGCCGCTGCAATTTCTGCTACCAGTTATGGGATTTATAAGTTGTTGCGCTGGCCGATGTTGTGGCTGTCGCGCCGCAGAGTGTATTTTAGCGATCGCACTGCTGCGGAAATTACGGGTAATCCTAACGGTTTGACGCGGGCACTGGGTAAAATTGCGATCGGCATTGCTGATAATATCGAACAGCAAAAACAAACTAGCTTTTTCCTCGAAAGTTTCGATCTATTGTTACCCGTAGGTGTTGGACAAGCTGTAACCCTTGGTTCTGCTGCATTACACGCGCCGCTAGAACAGATTTTGCTGTGGGATGTCAGCAATCGCGAGCGCAATTGGTTGACGGTTAATCGCGCGCATCCTTTGCTGGGAGAGCGTTTGAAGCTGTTGGCTCTTTATGCTCAATTCTGGCAACTGGAGACAGAGTTAGATTTGGCAAACGCGGGAGTGCCAGAACAGCCCCGGAAAGGAAAATTGTCTGTGTTTAAGTCAATACTCGAATTTAAAGACTCAAAACTATTTTTACAGGGTGCGCCGTTTTTTGGGATTCCGATGAGTTTGGCGATAGTCGGGGTGCTTTGGCTGATTGGGGGGATTTTTTCGAGGACGAGTATTTGGCAGTTGGATTGGCTTTGGGGCGATCGATCTATTCTTTGGGGCTGTTTGCCGATCGGATTTAGCATCGGTACTTTGATGCGGATCAATTATTTCTTCCCGGATATTATACCGCGAGAAACCGCTTCGCCGAGTTTGCCGGAAATTTTGTCAAATCCCGATAGTTTGCCGCTGGATGCTGAACCCGTGCGGCTGGAAGGGCAACTTTTAGGTCGATCGGGTATGAGTAATTGGCTGGGACAAGATTTGATTTTGCAAACGGCGACAGGGTTGGTGAGGTTGCACTATGTTTCGAGGTTTGGCTACATTGGCTCTTTGTGGCCATTTTTGTTCAAAGAGACTACTCGCCCTAGCGATTTGATCGGAAAATCTGTTGTGGCGACTGGTTGGCTGCGCCGGGGTGCTACTGTGGCGATCGACCTTGAAAGTCTCCGCAGTCAAGGAGGGAGGGTGAGTGACAGCGGACATCCGATTTGGTCTGCGATTTTGGCTTTTGCTGCTGCTTTTTGGGGCGCATACATCATTATCCAGGGCCCAAGGTGAGGAATAGCGATCGGATTGTGGCGTGAATCTCACATCTTGCACCTTTCTCAAGAACAGGCAAGATGCCTGTTCCACAAGAAAATTCACTCTTTGTGGAACAGGCATCTTGCCTGTTCATAAAAAGCTTATTGAGAATGGTGCAACATCTCAGGTGAATCGATCTCAACGCGCAGCCTCGATCGGTGTTGAGTTAAACAGGGGATTGGCGATCGGATTCTGGAGTTTCTCCCTACGCACCCTACAGTCTATCCGTTACATCCGTTACATCCGTTACATCCGTTACAAAATCCGTTGCCGAACTTCCTTCGTAAAGAAAAGTTGCTTTTTTGCCCGCAGCCTGTTACATTAGTTTACATGAATTGGATTGAACCAAATAGCGCGATAACTTCAGTTGGCTAAAATCCCTTAAGGCATTGCGTAAAAATTGTCAACATCCCAACACAGCAAGTACAGCCAGCCGCTTGTCGGCTGTTTTTTTTCGATCGCTATTTTTGCTGTGCCGGATGAATTCTCAAAAGTGATTCAGATGTGGTTTCCGTTAAATTCAGACTGAAATCTTCCTAAATAACTAGCTCTGTTACCAAGGCTGTGATACCTTTAAAGAATGCTCGGACTCTGCCGGGCCTGATTTAAGGGATAGCGGGTAAGTGAGTAGTTCTCAGCATTAGGAGCGAGATGAGGAGCGAGGTAAGATTACTGGCTGAAAAAATGTTAGCCATTTTATCCATCACTGTATTAAACTGAATATTGGCATTCCGATCGCTTGCAATTGACACATCCTTGGACATAAATTTCTAGACGGCCCTGGCTATAAACATTCTGAATCAAAACCGGAAGCAAGTAATACAGAATAGCCAATAGCCTAAACATTTGAGTGATGACTAAAAGTTTACACAACAACCTGAGATTTAAAAGCTCTCTGCATCGGCGGTTAAGTTCCGGCCTTATCAGAGTAAATCATCTTTTTGTTCTAAAAGGTGGGGGAGCTGTCAAGGTTGGTGGGAGGAATGCGCCAATTTTCGGGTTATGTGGTGTTTGCCTGAAGTCAATATTCAGTTGAGTTCAGGTAATTCTGTTCGAGCAAATTAATTAAAATCCAAGTCGGGAGGAATTTTTCATGTCTATTCGTCTTTATGTTGGCAATCTACCGAAGGAACTCGATCGCCAAGAATTGCAAGAAGTTTTTGCACCGGAGGGCGAATCTGTTACCACCAAGGTAATTACAGACCGCAAAACTGGAAAATGCAGAGGATTCGGTTTTGTGACGGTGCTAACCGACGAACAAGCCGACCAAGTTATTGAGAAATATAACGGCTTGATGTTCAAAGAAAACCCGCTGAAAATAGAGAAGGCATTGCCCCGCTCTAAGGGTAAATCTGAGAAGGGCGAAGACGATCAGCAGCAGTCGCCGCAGTCACCGCAGTTGGTGTCGGCATCGGCGTCTGTCCCTATGCCTGTGCCTGCGCCACAGCAACAGCAACGCTCGTCGGCTCCCCCTAGTCAAGGTGGAGGCGGTTCCAGCAAAAGCAATCGCCGTCGGGGTGACAACAACAAGTCTCGCCGCAATCAGTCAGCAACAACGGTGTCGAGCGCTGATTCGGGCTCGGTGCAGCCAGATCCGCGCTGGGCGAGTGCTCTGGAAGAACTCAAGCAAAGATTGGTGGAAGCTCAGACTACTAATTAGTCGAAAATGGCGGCTAATTGCTGCTGCCTCTCGACTGTGGTTGACTGAATGTATCTGGAAGTGCGATCGAGAATTGGTCAAAAAACCCTGTTGTCGATCGCACTATTTTATTGCAAAAAAACCTGTAATATCATGTCCTATCAATTACCATTAATATGGTAGGGGCGGGTTCACCAACAATACCCGCCAATAATTGACAATCTCAAAAACCCGCCCCGGCCGGGTTCTTACGGTCAATCGATCGCACCAGTCCCAATTCTTTAATCGAAAAAGGTATAAGTCCTCTTTATTCGATCGGCCCGAATTCGATTGTCTCAATAAAGTCAAAAATCTTGTTCATAATTCCCTCAACTTCAGACTCCAGGGAACCCAATTCATCCCCCTCCTGATAAATGCGCTGACAGCTTACCGTGTAGCAAAAATCGTCAGCAATAAAAGCCATAAGTCCCCGGTAAGCATCCAACCGAGTCAGAGGGCCATCGTTTTCTTGCACGCTGATAGTTGCACCCGCCGGCAAATCTAAAACCACGAAATAAGCTTCTTCATCTTCTAAATATTCCGCGTGGAGTAACTTAGAATTGGGAACATTAGCAAGAATTGCCTGAGAAACAAAATTGTCGAGAAAAGACTTGAGATAACCTTCCTCGCCAACCGACTCGATTGTTTCTTCCACTTCACCAGCAACAGGGAAATAATCTATTTTCAGCAAAACGCCAAAGTCGTCAGAAAATGCGACACAGCCTTCTTGCTCATCCATTTTACCGCCTCGTTCCTGGTCAACTGGAATGGGAACGCTAAAATTGCCTTCAGGAGATACGTACCATGCCGCATCGAAATCAGACTCTTCGCCCTCCACTTCCGAGTAAGCAGCAGTTACATCCTCAATAATTTCTGCTGCTTCCTCGTCTTCCACACCTAATGCTTGCTGGAATTCCTGAAGAAAAGCCTGGTGCTTCTGAGATATTTCGCCATCTGCGACAAACATTGCTGCGGTTATGGCAAAAGTATCCAAAACTAACTCATCTGGCATAGATTCGCAAGCAGTATTAAATAATGCTCCTAAACCGTCTTGGGCGACAATACCTGCGAGTCTTTGAAACATTGCTGACATATCATCTTCCGAGTATTCAGCAAATATTTCTGATTCCCAAAGTATGCTTTCTAAGATATCAGCATCCGTATCAGGGGAATTTGCCTCGGCTGCGACAAGTGCTACCGCTGCTACGGATTCTTCTAAAGTCAAGCTTGCTTCGGATTGGTCTTCTGAATTGAATATTTTATCAAACTTGCCCACAGGTTTTGCCCCGCTAGTGTTTAGTTTTGCTATTCATAGCAAATTTATGACATAAAAAGATAGTAGTCAATCGATTTTAGATTTTAGATTTTAGATTTTAGATTTTAGAATTGAAGCATTGACTTGCGCGAGATAAATTCGGGGGCTCCTTTATCGGATACAGGTTTTTTATTTCTGGACGGATGAATCACGTGGCGGGTATCCTGGATGCTTGATTGTCAGGGATACTCTGGACGCCGGACACTGGGCCGTGTTGTTTGCCTACAGATATCGCACCCGACATGGCGCCGTGCCGTTTCCCTACAAATATCGCCTATTACCAAGGACTGCCAATTATTGTGAATCCGGCCCAAAAGTTCGGGTGAGAGAAATCTGCATTTGCTACTTGTGTGGCTTGATTAATGTCGATCGCGCCTTGAGTTCCCCGCAATTGACCGTCTTTTACTACAATTTGTTTGTGGATCATTGCCAGTTGAGCTTTTCTGAGGGCTTCAGCTTTAATTGGCGCTGAACGCAAATTGCCATAAAACTCGGTCATCAACGCCAAAGTGCCGATATCATTAACTTTCCACAAACTCGCTACCGCTGATTTGACACCGCTGCGGACGGCCAGTCCAGCAAATCCCATTTCTGCTGTATTGTCGCCGATCGCAGTTTGGCACGCACTCAGCACTAATAATTCTACTTGTCGGCGATCGTACCACTTCGCCAACCTAAATTCATCCAGCGCCAAAGAGCTGTCCCACAAATCAATCTCAGCTTCTTTTCTTCCATTTTCGCCTTGAGGAAAACTGGCGTGAGTAGCTAAGTGAACGATTCCAAATGCCTGTTGTTCTCGCTGTTTTCTCAGGTTTTCTAGGGTAAATTCTTGATTGAGAAAAGAGCGGCCTTGCCACAAGGGAAATGCTGCTTGATTTTGCGTTTCTGTTCTCCTCCCGGCGATCGCAGATAATTCGATCGGCACCGCAGCCAAACGCTCTTTCTTGGTGTGTGGAAACTCTGAAGCACCCATTGCTAAAACTTGAGCGTTTTTCAAACTTTGATACTTTGTGTTACTGAGGCTGACACTGGGGATTGAGCCGAGGCTGTACTTTTCTACTAGAAATTGCTTGCCGTCGTGCAAAGCGGATAGTGGCAGTTGGCGCAAACCTGCATCGAATGAAAAAATTAGCGTATCGATATTTAACGATTCCAATTCTTTAGATATTGGTGCAATTAACCATTGATAAAGTTGCTGCGCGTTTTCCAAATATGCTGTATCTTGGGAACTTTGTGGCTGTGCCAAATAGCCCTGAAAAAGATTCACAGTTTTTAGCAGTGTTTTGCTGTTAACCGGCGCTTGTTTGAGAATAGGAGGCCCGTCGGGAACTACTAACACTAGCGACACTTCTTTGAGCCGGACGATCGCGTAAACAATTACAGCTTGCTTCCCGGTTTCCTCCTTAATTGTTTTCAGAGTTTCTCTCAGATATTGAACGTTGATTTTTTTATCTGTAAAGTTTTCCCCATAATAATTTTCGTAGTCTTGTTCAAAGAGTTGGTCAATTAGAGCAACCGCATCGTTAGCATTACCTTGGTCTAAAGTTTGTTCGACGAGCGACCTGCTAATTTGTGAGGGAAAGATATTTGGGATATCTGGGGGTAAGGGATTTTCTGCGATCGGAGGGGGAGTGGGAGTTGGTGCGGGAATTGGCGCTGGTGCGGGGGCAGGAGTTGGAGTTGGGGCTGGTGTTGGTGCGGGCGCTGGAGTTGTTGCTGGTGCTGGTGTTGGTGCGGGTACTGGATTAACGGGAGGTGATTCTATTTGCGGCAGAGAGATTTGGGGAATATTTACCAACCAATTAGTAGGGTTTTCAGCAGGTTGTTCTGGAAGAGGCGTCTCGGCGGGAGGGGGATTTAAGACTATGTATCCGTCGGGTTGTTCGGTGGAAGAAGCGCCAAGCTGCGGCGGGTTTTCGGGAGGGTTTTCTGAAGCTGGGATAAAGGTAAGATTGGGTGTTTCAACAACGGGCGGTATGTCGATCGATATTTGTCGATTATTGTCTAGTTGGAAGCCAACTCTGGTATTTCCAGTTTCAGGATTTAGCTCGAAAGAAGTTTCAGCACCCAATAAATCGCCAATTAAAAAAGCTAAATTTTGTTGGGGAGTTTGGCTGGGGCTGACAGCGGGTGCGGGGACGGGTGCAGGCGCGGGTACGATCGCACTTACAGGCGCGGGTACGATCGCACTTGCAGGTGCTGGCTGAATCTGAGTTAGAGGCTGGGTTACGGAGGCAAGAGGGGCTGTGGGCGAGGGATTTGGTGGGTTTGAAGGTGGAAGGGCGATCGCAGGTTGAGTGGCGAGGGAGGAGTTGATTTGGGAAACAGAGGGAAGGGTAGGCCTCGAAGCTATGCGGGCAGCAGCGTTTGGGGTTGTGGGTGTTGAGGGCTGTGTGGGGCGCGCGCGGGGTGGCAGTACGAATGAATCGGGCAATTGAGGTAGTTGGAAGTCGATGGGAAAACCAGGTATCGGATCGGGTGTTGCCGAAGGTGCGATCGAAGTTTGGGGAATTGGGGCAGGTGGGATAAATATTTGGCGAATTGGGGAAGGTGCGATCGAGGTTTCGGGAGTTGGGGCAGGTGCGATCGAGCTTTCGGGTGTTGGGGAAGGCGCGACGGGTAAACGCGGTGGGAGTTCCGGTGGGGGTGTGGGTGCGGGCGCTGGAGTCGGTGTTGGGGAAGGCGCTGGAGTAGCTGCGGCTGTGGGTGCGGGCGTGGGAGTAGCTGCGAGTGTCGGTGCGGGCGTTGGAGTAGCTGCGGCTGTGGGTGCAGGCGTTGGAGTAGCTGCTGGTGTCGGTGCGGGCGCTGGAGTAGCTGCGGGTGTCGGTGCGGGCGTTGGAGTAGCTGCGGGTGTCGGTGCGGGCGTTGGAGTAGCTGCGGCTGTGGGTGCGGGCGTTGGAGTAGCTGCGGCTGTGGGTGCGGGTGTTGGAGTAGCTGCGGCTGTGGGTGCGGGTGTTGGAGTAGCTGCGGGTGTGGGAGTAGCTGCTGGTGTGGGTGCGGGTGTGGGAGTAGCTGCTGGTGTGGGTGCAGGCGTTGGAGTAGCTGCTGGTGTCGGTGCGGGGGTTGGAGTAGCTGCGGGTGTTGGAGTAGCTGCTGGTGTGGGTGCGGGTGTGGGAGTAGCTGCTGGCGTGGGTGCAACTATTGGCGGCGGTACGGAAATAATTTGAATGCGATCGACATCCTGTCTGTGAGTATAGAGATATTCGCGATCGGGCAAAATTGTTTGAATAGGATTAGAATTTCCCCTAGTAATTGCACCCGCCGTTCCATTTGTGGCAGAATCACCGACAATAAACGGGGTTAATCCTGCGCCTCCGTGGCGGATAATTATAGTACCGCCGCTGCTATCTCCAGGACTTCCAGCCGTAGAAATGCTAGCATTGATGCCGTTTCTGTCTGTGAAGGAATTGAGCGATCGAAAAAACATTCCCATCAGAATCTCCACATTTCCGCCGATACCGCTGCCCTGACTCTGAGCATCAATTTGACTCACAGTAATATTGCCAGAAGTGCTGCGGTTATAAGCCGTGACATTCCCTGCATTCCCCTGGGCCGAAGAGTCAATTTTACCAACAGTAATACTTCCGGTAGCGTCGAGCAAGATACTGCCGCCATTACCAGCAGACGAGGTATTGATATCGCCCGCAGTAATATTAGTTCCAGCGCTCAAAGCGATATTGCCGCCATTGTTAGGAGAAGTCGCATCGAGATTTTTAGTTTTGATTTCTCCGTTCTCACTAAACAAAGAAATTCCGGCGGGTGAGGTAATTTTTTGAGCGGTAATATTATTCGTAGTAATAATGTTAATTGCAGCGGAATTTTTGGTGATATCATCTTCAATATTGATGCTGTTGAGGGCAGTCGCTTTGCCAACATCCTTACCAAAATCCACACTTCCCGCCTGGGGTTGAACAGTAAGACTGTAAGACCCGTCAACAGTAGACTGAAAAGTAATATCGCCAGTCTCTAAAATTTTGACCGAAAGGTCGTTACCTAATGTTACCGGAGCGTTAAAAGTAATGTTATTGCGGTTGGTTGCGATATTTCCCTTAGCAGTAATACTGTCCTTAGCCTGGACATCAATATTGCCACCAGTCACAGTAATACTGGGAGCGAAAGTGCGGGAATTAATATCTGATGTCGAAACAGTTCCGCCAGCATTTATGGTGATATCTCCGCCTTTACCCTTGGCCGCAGCGGTAATAATTGGGCCGGCAGTTGTGTCGATATTACCGCCGCTTTGAATGCGAAGATTACCGCTATTGGCGTTGAAGCCGCTTAATAATAAAGCGCTACCAATTCCTGCCGTACTGATGTTGGTTCCAGCTTCGAGGGAAATATTGCCGCCGTTGTTGCCGCCGATCGCATTGATGATTCCGGCGGTAGTGTCGATCGCCCCGCCGCTTTTAAATGTGATTGAGCCGCCGTCTTGATTTCCGATCGCCCGGATGTCGCTGGTAGTAATATTTCCCCCAGCATTTAGATTAACATTGCCGCCTGTGTTAGTTTTAAGGCCAGGAGATGAACCGTCATAACTTGTCAATAACTGACCTGTATTGATATTTCCGTTGCTGTTAGTAAAGTTAAGATTTCCACCCTGTATTCCCGATACTAAAACATCGCCTATATTAATGTCACCGCTGGCAGTAGATAAAGTAACATTGCTACCGTTGCCGTTACTAGAAGTACCCGCGATCGCGGTTCCTGTTGTCGGTGTTATGATGCCACTTTTGGCTTGAATGGTAATATTTCCAGCAGCGCGATCGCCCGTAGTATCGATCGCGCCGATATTAATTGTACCCCCACTTCTAAGGGCGATCGAGCCGCCGCTTTGAATTGCCCTGACATTGAAATTGCCAGTCGTAATATTATCGCGATCTGCTATTAAAGTTATTGACCCACCATTTTCAGGGGCAAAACTTACAATAAACGGCCCACCATAATCCATATCACCATAAGACAAAGTCAAATCACCATAAGACGAAGTATTTTGGTAGAATTCACCTGTGTTAATGCTGCCATTAGTGCTACTAAAATTAATTATGCCTCCCTGTGTGTTACTCTGCCCTCTACCGTAGGCAGACACTTTACCTGTTGTAATATTTCCATTAGCAGATACACGTATATTGCCACCTATATTATTGCTTTCGGAAATAACATCTATCTCGCCAATGTTAATAGTTCCATTTACGCTAGTAATATTGATATTTGCAATATCAGCTTGTCCTCCAAATATACTACCTGAGACTATATCACCCACAGAAATATTACGGGCGGCCTGTAAAATGATAGAACCAGCAACGCGGGAGCTAAGAATCGATCCAGCGATAATCGATCCTCCATTGGGAGGAAAAATAATTCCTCCCTGTTCGCTGATGATGGTAACATTACCGCTCCTGCTACTAGATATGTCCTGAGTATTTCCTCTTGCAGAACTATTTATACAAAAAGAACTAATGCAGTTGAAAGATATATCGTTTTTTGCTTTGATAGTAATATCACCCGAGTTTAGGGTCGCCTCAGAATCTAGACTACCTGTAGTAATAGTGCCACCTGCATTCAAAGTAATGTCACCAGTTGTGAGACTCACACTGCTGATACTGCCTGTCACATTTGCAGTAGAAAGTCTATCTGTAAGGATGTTGCCTCCAGCGGTCAAAGATATTATACCACTATTATCTGTATAACTGAATGTACTAATCTTTCCTGTTTGAATATTGCCACCCGATCGCAAAATTACCGATGGGGAACTGCCCAATATAAATTCATCACCCGTAGTAGCACCAGCATAAGTTGCATCGGCACTCGTAATATTGATATCTCCATTAAAAGTAATATTTCCAGTACCCGAAGTTGTATCTACCTTGAGAGAGGCACCCGTGTAACCCCCTGAAGTATAGTCATCAGGTTGTGTAAAAATTGGATCGTACAGACTAATAAAATTCGCAGGTTTACCAGATAAATCAACAATCGATGTGTTACTGCCACTGCGAAAGTGAGCATCTGTAGAGATGATGCCATCACTCACTAAAGTCAAATTTCCACCACTGACAAAAGGCGTTTGCGAAAGATGGTTCAGAGCCAAAAGATCGATACTTTGATTTCCCTGAATGTAGAGATTACCGCCAGCATTCGCCACAAACGGATTTGCCACACTATCGCGCACCCGCACTGTATTGTTAGCCAGCAAATTCAAATCGCCAGTTGTACGCAACTGACTTTCAACTAATGTCAAATTGCGATTAGCTGACAGCGTTGCATTCTCCGCCATTACTTCTTTAGCAGCGACATCTCCATTCTCTACCTGCAAACCCGAACCCGTTAATTCTACTTGCCCTCCAGCGTTGACTGTCACCCCCGTTGCACTTCCCCCGCCACCCGCCAACAACTGCGGCAAAGATGCAACTGGCAACACCCAATTTTGAGGCAAACTCCCCGCGACAGATTGCGGCTGAATCTCCAAACTCAACAGATTTCCCGGTTGACTAATTCTGACTAAACTCTCACCCGGTACAGCCGCAACAGTAATATTTCCTCCCGGTGCAGAAAGTTGTCCCGTACTCAAAACCGTGCCGCCCAATAAAGTTAAATTTTGCCCTTGTCCCACAGCCAAATTGCCTAAATTGATAATTCCTCCAGGCTGTGTATTTGTAAAAGCAAAAGTATTAGGATTTCCGATTAATTGAGTATAATTATTTGTACCAGCCGCACTAAACCAGTTATTGCCAAAACCGATGCCCGTCGCAGTAGTCGCAGTGAAAGCAGCAGGCACATTCAAACTGGCATTTGCACCGAAAACAATCCCCGCCGGATTCATTAAAAATAAATTGGAATTGCCACCCGTTATTTGAATTAATCCGTTAATCAGCGAAGCATCGCCGCCGACAACTCGCCCTAAAATATTGCGAATATTGGGATTTGATATAAAATTGGCAGTTTGCCCTTGAGTTAAACCAAATTCTTGGAAACTGTGAAAGAGATTTGTGCCGTCACCGGATTGTTGGCCGCCGTTGATGTTGAATTGGTTGCCGCTGGGAGTAATTTGAGTATTGGTTCCGTCGTTTGCGGGGGTAATTTGGGCTGTGGCTGTTTGGGATGGGGGGAAAAGTCCTATTTCCCACATTGCTAAGGTGGTGAATGAGAGAAAGGTGAGGAAAAAGCGGTTTTTTTTGTGTGTTGATTTCATGGTTTTGTTAGTAGATGTTATGATCGTAGATTCATCAACAATAGATTATAATATCACCATCCTGTAGGGGCGGGTTCACCGAAATATATGACACCCAACGACGAATCGTAAAACCCGCCCCCACCCCACCCAAATATTAATAATTCATTGAATTTAACCATAAATTGATGTTATTTGGGGTTGTTGGTTGGGTGGGGGCGGGTTTATTAAAATTGTTTTTGGGTGACAAAATTAGTCGCGAACCCGCCCCTACGAATTTTGGTTATTGCGAGCGTAGATTCATCAACAATAGATTATAATATCACAATCCTGTAGGGGCGGGTTCACCGAAATATATGACACCCAACGACGAATCGTAAAAACCCGCCCCCACCCACCCAAATATTAATAATTCATTGAATTTAACCCGGTGGCGGGGATGTTGTTTGGGGTTATTTGTTGGGTGGGGGCGGGTTTATTAAAATTGTTTGTGGGTGACAAAATTAGTCGCGAACCCGCCCCTACGAATTTTGGTTATTGCGAGCGTAGATTCATCAACCATAGATTATAATATCACAATCCTGTAGGGGCGGGTTCACCGAAATATATGACACCCAACGACGAATCGTAAAAACCCGCCCCCACCCCACCCAAATATTAATAATTAATTTAATTAAACCAGAAATTGATGTGATTTGGGCTTGTTGGTTGGGTGGGGGCGGGTTTATTAAAATTGTTTGTGGGTGACAAAATTAGTCGCGAACCCGCCCCTACGAATTTTGGTTATTTGGGGTTATTGGTTGGTTTGGGGCGGGTTTATAAAGATTGTTTTTGGGTGACAAAATTAGTCGCGAACCCGCCCCTACGAATTTTGGTTATTGCGATCGGAGATTCATCAACAATACATTTTTGTTATCTAATTTTATATGGATTTTATTGGAATTGTAAAATTTTTTAGATGGGTGCATTTCATCGGTTTCCCATTTATACGGATTGTTGATAATATATTCCTGAATTTTTGCAAACGTTGTCTCATCGCGAATAATATGTTCGTAATAACCCCTTTGCCATACAGGGATTCCTGAAACACGACGCAGTTGATTGATCCGACGGGAAGAAAATGTTTTAAAGCCTCTCACAATTTCCGATAAGCCGTGACGTTTATCCCGATTTTTTATGAGGATAATTCCATGAATATGATTCGGCATAATCACAAAAGAATCTAATTCAATATGAGGATATACTGTCTTGAGATTAAACCAATTAAAGTTAACCACTTGACCGTAACAGCTTAATAGCATCTTTCTTTCTTCAATGTCACCTAATAAACACTGACGTTGCCAGATACAAATTGTCACAAAATATGCACCTGGTTGCCTATAATCATATCCTGGTAGACGAATAGAACGGCGATGATGGATATCGGGATTGTATTTCATATTTTTTTTGTAATCAATACAATATCGAATATTATATCACAATCCTGTAGGGGCGGGTTCACCGAAATATATGACACCCAACGACGGATCGTAAAAACCCGCCCCCACCCCACCCAAATATTAATAATTAATTGAATTTAACCATATAAATTGATGTTGTTTGGGGTTAGTAGTTGGGTGGGGCGGGTTTATAAAGATTATTTCTGGGTGACAAAATCCCTCGCGAACCCGCCCCTACGAGTTGATGTTGTTTGGGGTTATTAGTTGGGTGGGGCGGGTTTATAAACATTATTTTTGGGTGACAAAATTAGTCGCGAACCCGCCCCTACGAATTTTGGTTATTGCGAGCGTAGATTCATCAGCAATTTACTATTTCCTCTGTTCCCTCCTTTGCAAATCTCGCAATTGCTTATCTACCTTTTCCACCATCGGCAAATCTCCCAAAGTTGTATATCCATCTTTTGCCAATCGCAAATATTTCATAGCTTCCAGATTATTTCTCATCGCTGAATGAACTTGCCCCAATCCGTATCGAGCGGCTGTCAACTCCTCAATATCGTCAGGTTTCGCCGTATTAATCACCTTGGAATAGTAGACTTCAGCCTGGGGAACCAGTTGTAGCTTTTCCAGATACAAATCGCCCAACGTGCGATAAATGGGCGGTGTTTCCATGCCTGTTTCTTGTAAATTTTCTAAGATTTCTCTTGCTTCGGCTATCAAGTTGGTGTTAAGATAAACGCTAGAAATTGCTAATTTTTTGGCGTTTTCGTTAGGTACTTGTTTGTCGATCGCCCCAACCGCATCTTTAACAGCCTCAACTTGCTTCTCATCCAGCAAGCTAAACTCTGTATCTCCTTCTCCCACAGCACTTTCGGAAGAAACACCCGTATTCGCCTCGACAATCAATCGGTATCTAACACCCGGTTTCAGCGCTGGTTCTCCCGGATACACAGCTTCAGTACCGCTAACAGTCATTTGCCAGTTTAATTTCGCTCCATTTTCGCGGAGGCTCAACTTATAGCTAGTCGCACCAGCAACCGGATTCCACCGCAAAATTGGCTTGCTGTCGAGCAATTTCGTCCGCCGCGGACTGATTATATAAGGAATTGGCGCGCTATTCCAAGCAATTTTATCGTCGCCGCGATCGGGACATTTAATCAAGTCGGTGCTGCAATCAGATTTCGACTCTTCTTTGGCTAACAAACAGCTATTCAATTGATTTTCACCCGGTGCGATCGACTTAATTCCCAAATCTGCACATTGGATCGTCAGTTGGGCGTTTTGTGCTGTTCGCAATTTGTCTCCCGGATAAATCGGCGTACCGCTGGTAGGGCGGACAATTCGACCGTTTTGGCGATCGATCGCAACTTCCCCGCTACTATGGATAATCAGTCCGTTGGATATTCTGTTACTCGCTGCTAGTGCAGTAGTTGCGATCGAGCTTAAAGCTATAAAAACTGCAATCCTGATTTTCACTTGATATTTCCTTTTGCTTGTAAACGTTGCTGGGCAATCTGGATACATTCATCTTGTTTCGGCACGCGGTAATCAGAATATTTAAGCGCCTGATTCCAGGCTTCTAAGGCTGCTTGTGGCTTACCTTTGATTTCGAGAACCTGTGCTAAAAGGCATTGAGCTTCCGGGCTATCGCCTCTGAATCCTATTGCTATTCTTAAATCTGCTTCAGCAGCGTCATATTGCTTTTGTTTAAATCGCGCCCAAGCCCGATTTTTAAAACAAGCGGCTTTTACTCCGTCATATTCAGTATGTTCTAAACAGCGAGCGATAAATTTTAAAGCTTCTTGAGGTTGATTGTTGAGAATGAGCGATCGAGATACTTGAGAATTCGCCTCAGCAGAACCCCGCCGCGCTGCATCCTTCATTAATTTTTGCGCGTGTTCTTTTTCATTCAAGTCCTCATACAACACAGCTAAGTTATAATGAGGTGTGGCATAATTTAAATTTAGTAAAGTTGCTAATTGGTAGCATTTTTCAGCGATCAATAGTTGACCCTGACGGTGGCTAGTTTTTCCTATTTCATTCACAACGCGGCCAAGTATCGGGCCCATTAACATATAACTGATAGCGGTAATGCCTAAACTTTTTGCCGCCCGCTGCATCCAATCAATTGGAAGAATTAATGATTGGTTATTGGGGCGATCGCCCCAAATATCTCCCGCCCGAATAACAGGGCGATCGCATCCCAACTCTAGTAATTTTAATCCCTCAAATGTTGGATGCTGACACAGCATCGGTATTCCGCTCGCCCCCGGAAATTGATGTTCATAGCGCAGCAAATCATCCTTAGCTTTCCGCACCGCCAAAAACAGAGGTTCTTTGAGCGCCAAATATCTAAACAAAGATTTCACAAATTCCTGAGCAATGAAATCCGGGATTGGCGCCCGCATCACAATTACTGAGGGTAAATAAATGCCCTCAGCAACCAAATCTGCTGCTATTCCCAGGCTCGAACAGGAATTGAAAATTAGTAACTGCAACCCTTGAAAAATAGCTTTTTTCAGACCTTCTTTTAAATCCTCTAAACTAACAGTATTATTTTGAAGTTCTTGATTGATATATAGCAGTCCATTGGCAGCATTAATATCGCTATCGCTGTGTCCGGCATAAAATAAAACTTGCCAGCCTTTTTCATCAAACAACTGGTCGCGAAACTGTTGAGGTGTCGGTTCTTCAAGAAACTTTATCTCGCAGCGATCTCCCAAATATTTTTCAAGCTCTTTTGTATCTTTTCCAACATCAATTCCCTTGCTGTTGCCTACAACACCTAAAATTCTGCCTCGCGAAGGTAGAGGCATTCCCCCTATAGTTGCCTGTTGAGGAACTTTTCCATATTCTGGGGAACTGCCGATGATTTCCGAGTTGCGGTAGTCTTCGCGAAATTGCCACGCATCCCAAGGCAACTGCCAAATCAGAGAGTTATTGCACTCTAGAAATATTTCAACGCATTCCGATGGATTGCTGATTTGTGTTCTGAGTTGCGCCTCAATTTTTCTGTAAAATTCCTCAGCACTCAGCC
This sequence comes from Microcoleus sp. T2B6, assembly GCF_036700475.1. Classification (NCBI taxonomy): domain Bacteria; kingdom Bacillati; phylum Cyanobacteriota; class Cyanophyceae; order Oscillatoriales; family Microcoleaceae; genus Microcoleus; species Microcoleus sp. T2B6. The sequence goes on from NZ_JAUBOZ010000040.1 coordinate 49,816, forward strand.
ACTTATTCATCTCTTGTTTCAAACCTCGATATATAGCATCAGGCTTGTCTTCAGAAATATTTGTTGTACCTGCAGACTTGATTTTGATCCGAGAACCGCTTCTGTTATATTGGGATGCGCCACAACTAGCGTTCCACCTTTTATGCAACTCCTGAATTTGAGGCGCTGGTGGCAAGCTTGCGAAACGTTGAGCTACAGTTTCTCCTTCTTTTTTTAACTCCGCTGTCACATGAGAAAAACCATTTTTTAAATCCCCATACCCCAAAGCCAAGATGACAGTCCAGCTCATAAATTGTATGCGATTGCAGTTAATCAAAGTATCATACCACAAAAGTTTCTGTTATGCTTAAATCATCTAAAGTTACTCGAATACTAAAGCTCTCGTCTGGCTCTACGTGAAAATCTTTCAGCAAAATGCACAAGTTCTGAACTGTTGCTTCTACCTCGTGTAGATTTTCTCCGATGTCGGATATTAAGGAAAGTTTAATATTCGTTGGCAGGTAAGGTTCTCCAATCGCCGGATGCAGTTGGACGTGAACTCTGAGAGTGCGATCGTCCTCTTCAGCAATAGCAACCAACAAAGCAACACTCGTCCTTCCCAAACGCATTCCCAAGTCAATCAACTTTGCCCGCGTGACATCAGCTTCGGGAAACCTATTGATACTGCTTTGACTGCCCTGCAAGGCAGATTCGGCTCTCGAATTTCCACCTCCTCGGAAGGCAAAATTGGGGGTTTCGTCAGGAAAAAGTAGGTCATCTAAATTTTGTTTACCTTGCTCAAATTTCTGCCAACCTGTTTCGGCAACATTCTTAAACCAATTGCCTAAATTAGATTTCACTGGGTTTTCAATTTCTGTAGGAGAAGTCTCCGGGTGCGGATTAAAGATTGATTCAACTGACTCCCACTCTGATGTAAATACATTCTCCAGCCACTGACGCAGATTGACTTGAGATTCAGATATATGTTCGAGGTGGAGCAAGAAGTCATCCAGGGAATGCAACTCGCTCAATACTAATTCCCCCGTACAGGCAGTTGGGGAAAATCCCAGCAATCTTGCTTCCTTTTCATCTTCATCAATATCTACTACCAGATAACCGATGCGCTCTTCCCTAGCTTCGGGGGGAACGTGACAAGTATGCGATAGGTTTTGCGGCGAATTGATGCGATTATTTTCTCCAGGTGTCGGCAAAGTTCTCAGCGGACGGCATTCGATTTTTCCGAGACTTTTGATATATAAATCAGCCACATTTTCCAACAAGCGAACAACTGGATTCCAGCTATCGCAATTAGTTAAATCTGTTTCAATATCTAAAAGCGTCAAGTAATCGCGGACGGCCAACACAGCCAAAGTGTTGAAATAAACTTGTTCTTTTTTGTGGGGGTGACGCTGTTCGGAAGCAAATTGCCGTGCTGAACGAATTGCCTTTTGGGTAATTGGCAGTGCCAAGGATTGGTTTTCGATGCTGTTACTCTGTGCCATTGTTAACTCCTTTGATGATTAAAATTCGTAATTTTCGCGAAATCTTTGCAAGTGAGGGCGACATTGAACTCGGTGAAAGGCATACAGGGTAGGATACGAGCAGGAAAGTTCTGCTGCTAATACGGTGAAACTTTTGCCCGCTGATAAACCTTTTAATATAACTTGACAAGTTATATCTGGTCGCCCTCTAACGTGTTTACTCAACACCCGATCGGGATCGGTATCAATCCAGGCTTGAAGTTCTGTAAAAAGCTGAGCTGTTTCGAGAATGTGAGTTCGATCGCGATCGGGCAAATTTTCGATTCGATCGATCGGCGTTCCGTCTTCTGAAATTTGTTCTCGATCGTCTCTCCTGTTATTTTCTCTATCTACCCTCGAAGCCCAATTTTGCAGCCGTCGCTTGAAATAATACTTGAACCAAGTAATGACATTGCCGCGAGTGCGATCGTACTGAGTTCCCGTGCGGGATTCGCACAAATTGCTAGAGAAAAACTCCCACTGTTCTTGCAAAGCATCTTCATAGTAAGGTACATTTTCCTTCCCGATCAGGCCGGAGTTTTTCATCTTAGTCACAAGCTGGTTCAACAAACGGCTGCGCTTCAAACCGGGAGGATGCTGGCAAATTTGGGTGACAAGCCGATCGAGCTCTTGATATAGAAGTTGTCTGTGGGATAAATTCGATTCTCCCTCACCCTCAACAGCATCGGTTTGGTTCTCAGATAATTTCGATTCTCCCTCACCCTCAACAGCATCGGTTTGGTTCTCGGATGGGCGGTCTTCCCCCTCGGAGGGGATGTACTCATCATTCATAGTTCAGTGCGGCCGCAACTTTGTTCCTACATTTACTTATCAGGGTAAGTTGGGGGAATTTATGCGAAATTCTGAAAGTTTTTTTGAGCAGATGGTTGAAAGTCTTGCTGTGCGGTGGATTGGGCCGTTGAATTAGATGTGAATTTTTGTTAACACGCATCAAAACCTGCATAAACCGGGTTTTTGCGATTTATGCAGGTTTGTAACGAAGTATTCTGCGAAAAACCCGGTTTCTGATCACCAGTGCGTAACACCGATCGCCCTTAAATCCCCAAAACAACCGTTGTTCCGTACTTTCACCCAGTGTTTGCCAAACTCGACCAAAAAAACTTGAGAGTTTTGCATAAAACTACCGAGCTCACCCTGATAAGTAAATAGGAAGAACAAAAAGGCTTTAGGGGCGATCGCCCTTAAATCCCGAAAACACCCGTTGTTCCGTACTTTCACCCAGTGTTTGCCAAACTCGACAAAAAAAACTTGAGAGTTTTGCATAAAACTACCGAGCTCACCCTGATAAGTAAATAGGAAGAACAAAAAGGCTTTAGG